>WHST01000039.1 GCA_009379955.1 Streptosporangiales bacterium
AGGCGACAACCGGGCCACCGCCCTACCCCCCACCCCGCAAACACCTCAACCACACCCCACAACACCCCACCACGGCCACACCACCACCCCACGTGAACAATCGAGGTTAACGTGATCAACGTCGACTTCACCTCGTCCCGGGACGAGGTGAAGTCCACCTCGGAGAGGTGAAGCTGTGGACCGGCGAGCTCACGCCGGGAGGCTCGCCACCCCCGGGGCGAGGAAGCGGCGGCCGGTCACGCGTTCGCTGACGCCTTCGCGGTCGAGGTACGGCGTGATGCCGCCGATGTGGAACGGCCAGCCGGCACCCAGGGCCATACACAGGTCGACGTCCTGCGGCTCGGCGACGACGCCCTCGTTGAGCATCAGCCTGGCCTCCTCGGCGAGGGCGCCGAGTGCGCGGGCGCGTACCTCGTCCTCGGTGGACGGCGAGTCGCCGGACTCGAAAAGGGCGGCCACCTCCGGGTCGAACTTCGGGGTCGCGCCCTCCCACACGTAGACCCCCGACTTGCCGGCCTCGACGAGCCGGCGGAGGTTCTCTGACACGCCGAACCGGTCCGGGTATACCTCGTGCAGCTGTTCGGACACGTGCAGCGCGATCGCGGGTCCGACCAGTTGCAGCAGCACGAACGGGGACATGGGCAGTCCGAGTGGCGCGACGGACCGGTCGGCGGTCTCCAGCGGCGTGCCCTCGTCGACGGCTGCGGTGATCTCGCCGAGGAACCTGGTGAGCAGCCGGTTGACGACGAACGCGGGCGCGTCCTTCACCGAGACGCACGACTTCTTCAGCTGCCTGCCGACGGCGAACGCGGTGGCGAGCGTGGCGTCGTCGGTGGCCTCGCCGCGGACGACCTCGAGCAGCGGGAGCACAGCGACCGGGTTGAAGAAGTGGAAGCCGACGACGCGTTCCGGGTGCCGCAGTCCGCTCGTCATCTCGGTGATCGACAGCCCTGACGTGTTCGTCGCGAGCACGCAGGTCTCGCCCACCACGGCCTCGCACTCGGCGAAGACCTGCTGCTTGACCTTCATCTCCTCGAAGACGGCCTCGATGACGAAGTCGGCGTCGGCGAAGGCATCCTTCGACAGCGAGCCGGTGACCAGCGCCTTGAGCCGGTTGGCCTTGTCGGACCCGATGCGGCCCTTGCCGAGCAGCTTGTCGACCTCGCCGTGGACGTAGCCAACGCCCTTGTCGACGCGCTCCTGGTCGATGTCGGTCAGGACGACGGGCACCTCGAGGCGGCGCACGAACAGCAGCGCGAGCTGACTCGCCATCAGTCCGGCACCGACGATGCCGACCTTGGTGACCGGCCTGGCGAGGCTCTTGTCCGGCGCTCCCGCCGGCCGCTTCGCGCGGCGCTGGGTGAGGTCGAACGTGTAGAGGCTCGCGCGCAGCTCGTCGCTCATGATGAGCGTCGCGAGCGCGTCGTCCTCCGCCGCGAAGCCGGTGTCGCGGTCGGCGGTGCGGGCCAGCTCCAGCAGCTCCAGTGCGGCGTACGGGGCCGGCGCCGCGCCATGCAGCTTCTGGTCGGCGACGGCGCGGCCGCGGGCGAGCGCGGCGTCCCACGCCTCGCCGCGGTCGATCTCCGGACGTTCGACTGTCACGGCGCCGGTCACGACCTGCGCCACCCAGTCGAGGCTGCGCTCGAGGAAGTCGGCGCCGTCGAACATCACATCGGCGATGCCGAGCCCGAACGCCTTCGGCCCGTCGAGCATGCGGTTCTGGTTGAGCGCGTTCTCGATGATGACCGTGACCGCGGCGTCGGGACCGACGAGGTTCGGCAGCAGCTGGGTGCCGCCCCAGCCGGGCACGAGGCCGAGGAAGCACTCGGGCAGCGCGATGCCGTTCGCCGCGGACGAGATCGTGCGGTACGTGCAGTGCAGCGCGACCTCGAGGCCGCCGCCCATCGCGGCACCGTTGACCAGGCCGAACGACGGCACGGAGAGCTCGCCGAGGCGCCGGAACACGTCGTGTCCCAGCCGGCCGATGGCGAGTGCCTGCTCGTGCGTCGCGAGCTGGGGGAGACCCTTGAGGTCGGCCCCGACGGCGAGGATGAACGGCTTGCCGGTGACGACGACCGCTGCCAGGTCGTCGTGGGCCTCGACCTCGTCGAGCGCGGCGCCGAGCTCGCGCAGGCCGCCGACGCCGAACGTGCTCGGCTTGGTGTGGTCGAGGCCGTTGTCGAGGGTGATCAGCGCCGCCGTGCCGGCACCGTGCGGCAGGTCGGCGTACCGCACGTGCGCGTGCGTGACGACCTCGTCGGGGAACTCCAGTGTGGCGCTGCTCATGCGTTCTCCCCGGTGCCGAAGTGCGGGTTCTCCCAGATGACGGTGCCGCCCATGCCGATGCCGACGCACATCGTGGTGATGCCGTACCTGACCTCGGGATGCTCGGCGAACTGCCGCGCGAGCTGGGTCATCAGGCGCACGCCCGATGAGGCGAGGGGGTGGCCGACCGCGATCGCGCCGCCGTACGGGTTGACCCGTGGGTCGTCGTCCTTGATGCCGAAGTGGTCGAGGAACGCGAGCACCTGGACGGCGAACGCCTCGTTGATCTCGAACAGTCCGATGTCGTCGATGCCCAGGCCGGCCTTGGCGAGCGCCTTCTCCGTCGCCGGGATCGGGCCGACGCCCATCACCTCGGGCTCGACGCCGACGAACGCGTACGAGACCAGGCGCATGCGCGGTGCCAGCCCGAGCTCCTCGGCGACGTCCTCCGCCACGAGCAGGCACGCGGTCGCGCCGTCGGTGATGGGCGCGGCATTGCCCGCGGTCACCCGGCCGTGCGGCCGGAACGGCGTCTTGAGCCCCGCCATGGCGTCGAGGCTGGTGTCCGGCCGGGGCGGCTCGTCGACGGACTGCAGTCCCCAGCCCTCCTCCTGGTTCCTCGTGGCGACGGAGACGAGGTCGCGCTGGATGCGTCCCTCCGCGTACGCCTGCGCGAGCTTGCGCTGGCTGGCGAGACCGAAGGCGTCTGCCCTCTCCTTGCTGATCTCCGGGTAGCGGTCGTGGACGTTCTCCGCCGTCTGCCCCATCACCAGGGCCGACGGGTCGACGAGCTTCTCCGCGATGATCCGCGGGTTGGGGTCGACGGCCTCGCCCATCGGGTGCCGCGTCATGTGCTCGACGCCGCCGGCGAGCGCGACGTCGTACGCCCCCACCGCGATGCCAGACGCGACGGTGGTGACCGCCGTCATCGCGCCCGCGCACATCCGGTCGACGGCGAAGCCGGGCACGGACTTCGGCAGGCCGGAGAGCAGGGCGGCGGTGCGCCCGATCGTGAGGCCCTGGTCGCCGATCTGGGTGGTGGCCGCGATCGCGACGTCGTCGACCCGCTCGGGCGGCAGCCCGGGGTTGCGGCGCAGCAGCTCGCGCAGGCAGCGGATGACGAGGTCGTCGGCGCGCGTCTCGGTGTACGCGCCCTTGGCCTTGCCGAACGGCGTGCGGACGCCGTCGACGAACACGACCTCGCGCAGGGTGCGTGGCGCGCGGGGCTCTGCGGACTTGTCGGGCACTGGTTCCTCCGGGTCAGAGGCGGTGGACGAGCCCATGCTACTCACGAGTAACAAAGGTCCGCCAGGAACCCCGCCGACGAGTGCGGGAGGAGCCTCAGTGCTCGGCGGAGGCGGGCTCGGCCGGGCCGGTGGACGCGCTCGACGTGCCGGCGCGCGGCTTGCGGCTCGGCCAGAAGAACGCGATCACGGTGGGCACGAAGTAGGCCACCCACATCACGGCCTCGAGCACCGTCGGCGTCGGGGAGAAGTTGAGCGTGCCCTTGAGCAGGATGCCGTACCAGCTTGCCGGGGAGATGACGCCGCTGACGTCGAATGCGAGCAGGGAGAGGCCCGGCAGGATGTTCGCCTCCTGCAGGTCGTGCCAGCCGTACGCGAACACGCCCGCCGCGACCACGATGAGGAACGCGCCGGTCCAGGTGAAGAACCTGGCCAGGTTGATCTTCACCGCGCGCCGGTAGAGCAGGTACGCGAGCGCGACCGCGGTGAGCAGGCCGAGCACCGCACCGACGATCGGGATCAGGGTCGAGCCCGAGTTGAGGATGTTCGTCCAGAGGAACAGGGCCGTCTCCAGACCCTCGCGGCCGACGCACACGAACGCGACGACCGCGATGGCGGTGGGCCCGAGTTGAAGCGCCCGGTCGAGCCGTCCCTCGATGTCGGCCTTGAGGCGGCGTGCGGTGCGCCGCATCCAGAAGATCATCCAGGTGACGAGCCCGACGGCGAGGAGCGACAGGAACCCGCCGAACGCCTCCTGCAGCTGGAACGTCAGCTGCGAGGCCGTGAACGTGAGGACGCCGCCGAACGCGAGCGCGAGCGCCACCGCGGCGCCGATGCCGAGTGCGACCGGTCGCAGGCCGGCGCGGTTGTCGGTCTTGACCAGGTACGCGACGAGGATGCTGACGACGAGCGAGGCTTCGAGCCCTTCGCGCAGCCCGATGAGGTAGTTGCCGAGCACGATGGGTCCTCGAATCACGGTGGCGGAGTGGACTTAGGTAAGGCTAAGCACACTCATCGTGCCTCCGCAACGCGGGTCGGGCGCGGCCGCCTCGTCGGCAGGCCCCTGGCCCGGCGGTGGAGCAGCGCACCGCCGACGAACGCGGCCGGCGTCGTGGCGAAGGCGAGCCAGTCGAACGAGGTGAACGAGAGGACGACGTCGAGGAGGAAGTACATCCCGCCGAGGCCGAACAGGTAGGCGCGGTCGTACCAGCAGGACCGCCACTGCGCCCTGAACCCGGTGATCCCGTAGTGGCCGAGCGGGATCGTCCAGAAGAGCCAGCAGAACAGGAACCCGCTGAGGAAGAACTCGAACAGGAACACGAACGGTTTCGCGACCGGCAGCATGCCGACGACGAAGACGGGCAGCCACAGCAGGAGCGAGACGCCGAGCAGCAGGGCGGTCCGCGCGGTCGCGGCGAGGACGGCGGAGCCGTACGGCTGCCGCGCCGCGCCGGGACCCTCGCCGAGACGTCGCTCGATCCGGCGCACGGTGAGCACGTAGCCGAACGCGCCGACGACGACGCTGAACGGCAGCAGCACGTCGCGGACCAGTCCGCGGACCGACCGGGTGGCCCACCATGCGACGCCCCGCCTGGTGAGGTCCCTGACCTGGTCCGGCCAGTCCGCCATGAAGCCGGTCAGCCAGACGACGAGCGGGTCGACGAGGTGGTAGAGCAGCGTGACGACGCCGAAGTAGACGCCCAGGCCCACGACGACCGGGGCGAGGACGAGGAGCCACAGCATCGGGCTGACCACGAGCCGCGCGAGGCCGAGCCAGTACGCGCCGAGACCGAGCGCGAAGCGGTGCAGTGCACCGGTCGTGCGCGCGGCGGCGGCGCGCACGCCCACGGGGATCTGCGGAACGGCCGGCGGGTAGGGAGGGTACGGAGGCGCGGCCGGCGGGGCGAAGCCCGCGGTCAGGTACCCGGCGGCGGGAGGAGCGGGCGGCTGGCCGTACGGTACCGGCTGGCCGTACGGCGCCTGCTGGCCGTACGGCGCCTGCTGGCCGACCGGCGCCTGACCGTAGGGCGGCGGGGTCGGCGGACCCGGGGGATCGGCGTGGGGCGGCCCGGGCATGGCCATGATCCTAGTGCCGCGTCAGGTCAGGGCGTGCGCGATGTCCGCGGCAGTGAGGTCGATCTGCCACTCGCGTGCCCCTTCGGCGCGAAGGGCGGCGGCGACGGCGTCGTGGTCGGTGCGCGACGGCGGCTGCCAGGCGAGCTGGCGTACGGCGGCCGGCGGCAGGAGGTTCTCCTGCGGCAGGTTGTGCTGCTCGGCGAGGGTGGTGACCACGCCCCGCACCGCCGTGAGCCGCGCGGCGGCCTCGGGCTGCTTGCTGCCCCAGCGCTTGGTGGGAGGCGGCTCGTCGGCGGCGTGCTGCCGGCGGCGCGGCAGGTCGCGGTCGGGCAGGGCGAGCCCTTCGGCGATCGGCCGGTGCCAGGCCTGGACCGACGCCGCGATCTTGCGGTTGCCGAACCCGGGGACGCGACGCAGCTCGTCGACCGTGGCGGGGGCGGCGAGCGCGGCGGCCACGATGAGGTCGTCGGAGAGCACCCGGCCGGGAGCCAGGTCACGCGTCCGGGCGAGCTCCTCGCGGGTGAGCCACATCGCCCTGATGATCGCGAGGGCACGCGCGTCACGGACCTTGTGGATCCCCGACGTGCGCCGCCAGGCGTCGGGACGCTCGGTACGCGGCGGCGCGGCGAGCAGGGCGGCGAACTCCTCGCGGGCCCAGGCGAGCTTGCCGGCCTCCTCGAGCTCGTCCTCGAGGTGGTCACGCAGCTCGACGAGCAGCTCGACGTCGAGCGCCGCGTACGCCAGCCACTCCCGCGGCAGCGGCCGGGTGGACCAGTCGGCGCTGGCGTGGCCCTTCTCGAGGGTGTAGCCGAGCAAGGCCTCGACGAGGGTGCCGAGCGCGACCCGCGGGTAGCCGAGCAGGCGCCCGGCGAGCTCGGTGTCGAACAGGCGCGGCGGGGTGAGCCCCACCCCCGCGAGACAGGAGAGGTCCTGGATCGCGGCGTGGATCACCCACTCGTCCTCGGCGAAGGTCTCCGTCACCACGCCGAGGTCGGGCAGCGTGACGGGGTCGATGAGCAGCGTGCCGACGTCGGGTCGCCGCAGCTGGATGAGGTAGGCGCGCTGGCCGTAGCGGTAGCCCGACGCGCGCTCGGCGTCGAACGCGACCGGGCCGCGCGCCGCGGCGAAGCGGTCGAGCGCCGCGTGCAGGTCGGCCGGGCGCTCGATGACCGTCGGGATGCCGTCTCGTGGTTCCAACAGGCGCACCGTGTCGTGCGCCGCGTCGGTGGCGTCGGGTGCCACCGCGTGGTCGGGAACCGCCTGGGACATGACCTCCACCGTATGTCGCCGACCGGTCACCGGTCCCGCAGACGCGCCGGAAAGCGGTCGCACAGGTGTCGCGAACGGCCTCGTATGCTCGGCCTGGTGGCGAATGTCCTGGTGATCGAACACGAACAGGGGGCCGGGCTGTGCTCGTTCGAGCCGTGGTTCCGCTCCGCCGGCCTCGAACCCGACGTCGTCCGCCCGTACGCCGGTGACGAGGTCCCGTCCGCCCCCGCGCACGACGCACTCGTCGTCCTCGGTGGCCGGATGGGTGCGAACGACGACGCGGAGTTCCCGTGGCTGGCCGGCGCCAAGCGGCTGCTGCGGTCATACGTCGAACGCTCCGCGCCGTGCCTGGGGATCTGCCTGGGCCACCAGCTGCTCGCCGTCGCCGCGGGCGGCGAGGTCAGGCGGAGCCCTGCCGGCACCCAGATCGGGCTGCGTGAGGTCGGCCTGCTGCCCGCCGCCGCCGGCGACGAGCTCCTCGGCGGGTTCGCGGCGGGGGTCAGGTCGGTGCACTGGAACGCCGACGTGGTCACCCGGCTGCCCGAGGGTGCCGAGCCGCTCGCCAGGAGCGCCGACGGCTACCCGCAGGCGTACCGGCTGGGGCGTGCCGCGTGGGGGGTGCAGTTCCATCCCGAGGTCGACGTCGGCGGGTTCGCAGGATGGGCAGCCGGCGAGGGCGCTGCGCAGAGCAGGCGGGGGATCGACGTGCCGGCCGCCGTCTCGGCCGTACGGGCCGCCGACGACGAGCTGGCCCACACCTGGCGCCGGCTGGCCGTGCGGTTCGCCCGGCTGGCGGCGACCGTCACGCGGTACTGACGGCGGTCTTGGCGACAGTGCCGACTGCCTCCGGCGGTCTTGCGACAGCGGTGAGCGGCGCCGTCAGCGGGAGCGGCCGGGCAGGATCGCGACGTCGGGCGGCACCGGCGGCAGCCCGCCGGCCTGGCAGAGCAGGTCGGCCCACGCGCTGAGGTGGTGACCGAGCTCGGTGTCGTGCGGGGTCCAGGACACCCGGATCTCGACCTTGGCGGTCGGCGGGCGGTCGAGACCGAAGGACTCCTCGGCCAGCCTCGTGACGGTGCCGCTGGCGTTGCCGTAGGGCGCCTGCCACGCGTCGAGCGCGTCGATGAGCCAGCTCCAGCCGACCGCGGGCAGGAGTGGGTCGGCGGCGGCCTCTGGCTCGATATCGGCCTGGACGAGGGAGACCACCCGGAACGTGCCGTCCCAGGCGTCGGGGGCGTCCGGGTCGTGGAGGAGCACGAACCGTCCGGTCGCGAGCTCCTCGTCGCCGGCGACGACCACGTCGGCCGACATGGCGACCGCGTAGGGAGCGAGCCGGCGTGGCGCCGGTGTCTCGTCCAGCTGGATCTCCGGACGCAACGACGCCGCCCGCAGGCTGGTGATGGCGCGGCGGAACTCCACGGGAGTCCCGTCCGTGTCCCCGAACACGGTCATGCGTGCAGCGTAGGACGAACTCGTCGAGTTGCGCCGGTCCGGCGCGCCGAAAGGGGTCACGCGGCGTGCGGAGCCCGGTGGGAGGCGTCGTGGCCTCGGCGACTCGGGGCGACCCCGGTGAACAGCACCGTCCCGCACAGCGTGCAGGCCAGGTCAGGGCACTCCTCGTGGCCGTCGGGGCAGGGTGGCTGCTCGAACGCGACGACCGCCACGCACGAGGGGCAGTAACGCTCGGGCTGGGTCATGAGCCGTCCTCCAGAGTGAGCATCGCAGCGGTTCGGAGCGCCGCGTAGGACCACCTGCCCGCCGAGCGAGGAGCGGAGCGGCGGAGGGCGGTGGGCAAGCGCTGGGTCATGAGCGGTCCTCCGTCTGCCCCCGGCTGCGAACTCGTGTGCTGCTGTCTCCGACGGTGGCAGACGACGGCCGGTCGGGGCGTGAGGCGCCCCGGCGTGTCGCGGGCGCCGCGCGGTGTGCCAGCATCACGGCGGTGACCGATCAACTCGCCGACGCCCCCTTCCTGCGCGTGTGCCGGGGCGAGCCCGTCCCGTACACCCCCGTGTGGTTCATGCGCCAGGCCGGCCGCGCGCTGCCCGAGTACCGGCGGGCCAGGGAGGGCGTGCCGATGCTCGAGGCCTGCCGCCGGCCCGAGCTGGTGGCCGAGCTGACGCTCCAGCCGGTGCGCAGGTACGGCGTCGACGCGGCGGTCCTGTTCAGCGACATCGTCGTGCCGCTCCACGCGGCGGGCGTCGACGTCGACCTGCGTCCCGGCGTCGGTCCCGTCGTCGACACCCCGGTGCGGTCGGCCGCCGACGTCGCGGCGCTGCCCGAGCTCGACCCGTCCGCGGTCTCGTTCGTCGGCGAGGCCGTCGGGCTGCTCGTCGAGCGGCTCGGCGCCACGCCGCTGCTGGGGTTCGCTGGCGCGCCGTTCACGCTCGCGTCGTACCTCGTGGAGGGCGGTCCTTCGCGGCACTTCGAGCGGACCCGGGCGCTGATGTACGGCGACCCCGACACCTGGCACGCGCTGCTCGACCGGATCGCGGGGATCACCAGCGCGTTCCTCGACGCGCAGGTCCGCGCCGGGGCGTCCGCCGTCCAGCTGTTCGACTCCTGGGCCGGCGTCCTCGCGCAGGAGGACTACCGCACGTTCGTACTGCCGCACACGCGTGCCGTCTTCGCGGCCCTGCCCGCTGAGCTGCCGAAGGTCCACTTCGGGGTCGGCACCGGCGAGCTGCTCGGTGACCTGGCCGATGCCGGGGCCGGGGTGGTCGGCGTCGACTGGCGCGTACGGCTCGACGACGCGGCCGCGCGGGTCGGCCCCGGTGTCGTGCTGCAGGGCAACCTCGACCCGGCCGCGTGCCTCGGCCCCTGGGAGCTCGTCGCCGACCGGGCACGTGACGTGCTGAGGTACGGCGGCACCGCCGACGGCCACGTGTTCAACCTCGGCCACGGCGTCATGCCGTCGACCGACCCCGACATCCTCACCCGGCTGGTCGACCTGGTGCACACGGAGTCGGCAACGACGGGGTAGACCATGACCGACGACATCCGCATGAGCCAGGTCAGCCGCGTGGTCGCGGCTCCCGTCGGTCGAGTGTTCGCCTTCCTCGCGAACGTCGACAACCATCCGCTGCTCGACACCAGCGGAATGGTTCGTGGGTCGGTGGACCACCTCACTGTGTCGGAGGTGGGATCGGTGTTCGTGATGAACATGCACAACGACTTCAAGGGCGACCATCAGGTCGAGAACCACGTCGTCGTCTACGAACCCGACCGTGCCCTTGGCTGGGCACCGGCCGAGCCGGGCCACGAGCCCGCCGGGCACACCTACGTGTGGCGCCTGGAACCCGATGGTGAGCACCGCACCGTGGTCAGCCAGACGTACGACTGGTCCTCCTTCACCCACCTCGACATGCTGGCCCACATGCCGGTGGTGAATCGTGCGCAGCTCCAGCGGTCCCTGGACCAGCTCGCGGACGCCGTCGACGACCAGGACGGCCCTGGCCGCCCCACGCCCGCCGGATAGTGCTCGCCACTGACGGCCGTCTCGTGCCGCCTACCCCTGTCGGGGTCCCCGGTCGTGGTCCCGGCCCTCGCTGGGGTCCCCGGTCGTGGTGTCCACCCCAGCCGGGGACCCCAGCGGGGGTGCTGGCCCCTGCCGGGGTCCAGCGGTGCATCGCGATTCGGGGGTTCCCCTCACCTGCAGCAGGTGGGAACCCCCGAATCACGGTGGGATCACGGAAACGACGCACTCAACATGATCATTCGGAGAGGGGCCGGGGCTACGCGTCGGCCGGTTCCTCCACCGGGGTCGAGGGCTTGCGGGAGCGCCGGAGGCGGCGCACGACGGCGTACGTGACGACCCCGAGCGGGACGACGATGAGCAGGAACGGGACGAACGCGCCGACGACGGTGAGCGCTCCGGTCACGAACACCGCCAGGCCGTGCCAGCCGGCGCGCAGCCCGGGCAGGAAGCCGGCCTCGTCGGGATCCGGCGCGTGCTTCGGTCCGACCAGCTCGAGGGTGATCGTGGCGTGGCTGACCTGCTTGGCGAGGACGCGCTGGCGTGCCTGCAACGACTCGAGCTCGGCCTGGCGCTGACTGATCTCCCTCTCGACGGCGAGCACCTCGGTGAGGTCCTCCGCCTTGCCCATCTGGGAGCGGAGCCGCGAGAGGGAGGCGTTCGCCGACTTCACCCGGGCGTCGACGTCGGCGACGGCCTCGGTGACGTTGTCGACCTGCTGTGACGAGCTGGTCTTCGTGCCGAGCTTGGTGAGCCGGCCGAGCACCCGGCGGTACTCGTCGCTCGGCACGCGGAACCGGCTCGTCACGGTGCGCGCCTCGGGCCGTTCGCCGTACTCCTGCTGGTTCTCCACGTAGCCGCCGGCCTGCGTGACGATCCGGTCGGCCTCGGCGCTCTTGTCGGCCACGTTCTTCACCCGCACCTCGAGCCTCGCGGTGTAGGTGAGGAGCTGGTCGTCCACCGGCGCCTGCTTCGAGGCACCGCCCTCGTCCTTGCCCGACCCGCCCTCTTCCCTGCTCGACCCGCCCTGCGTCTGGCCGGGCACCGCGGTGTCGGCAGGCTCGGCCGCACGGGACTCCGCCCGGTCACCGCTCGGGCCGCTCATGGCGTCGCCCGCACTGCATGCGGTGGCGGCGGCCACGCACGCGAGCGTGATCGCCACCGCGGAGTAGAGGCGCCGCCTGCGCGGCGCGGTCCGATGGGTCACCGTGTGCCTCCTCGATCGTCCGATGTCCCCCTACACGCCTCACCCGGCTGGAGGGATGCCTCCGGGATGTGACCGACGCCGTTCCGTTACCCGCCGCGCGGTCTGAGAGCCTTTCGGTCATGTCCAGTGGTCCCGACCCGTCAGGTCGTCGGCACGTCGTGGTCGTCGGCGGGGGAGTCGCGGGGCTCACCGCGGCGTGGGAGCTGACCCGCCGCGACGAGAACGTCCGGGTCACCCTCCTCGAGGCCTCGCCCAGGGTCGGCGGCAAGCTCCAGGTGTCCGAGGTCGCCGGCGTGCCCGTCGACGAGGGTGCCGAGGCGATGCTCGCCCGGCGTCCTGAGGGCGTCGAGCTCGTCTGCGCGCTGGGTCTCGGCGACGAGCTCGTGGAGCCCGGGACCACGAGAGCCGCGATCTGGACGGACACGCTGCGACCGATGCCCACGGGGCACGTCATGGGCGTCCCCGCCGACCTCGACGCGCTGGCGTCGTCGGGCCTCCTCGCGCCCGCGGAGGTCGACCGGGTACGCGAGGACGAACGCCTGCCGGCGACTCCGGTGATCGAGGACGTGTCCGTCGGCCGGTATGTCGGGGAGCGGATGGGTCGCGCGATCGTGGACCGTCTCGTCGAGCCGCTGCTCGGCGGCGTGTACGCGGGCCGCGCCGACGTGCTCTCGCTGCACGCCACCGTCCCGCAGCTCGTGCCGTACCTGCGTGACAACGGCTCGCTGGTCGCGGCCGCACGTGCGGTGACCGCGGGTGCACCACGGACGTCCGCACCGGTGTTCGCGAGCCTGCGGGGCGGGCTCGGCCGGTTGCCCACGGCGCTCGCGTCGCGGTGCGGCGCGGAGATCAGGACGTCCGCGACCGTCAGGGAGCTGCGCCTGCTGCAGGGCGGCTGGTCGCTCACGGTCGGGTCGCCCAGGTCGCCGGAGCAGGTGACCGCGGACGCCGTCGTGCTCGCGCTGCCGGCGCGTCCCGCATCGCGGCTGCTCGCAGTCGAGAGTCCGTACGCGGCGGCGGATCTCGCGATGATCGAGTACGCGAGCACGGCGCTGGTGACCCTCGCCTTCCCCGCGGGAGCGTTCCCCGAACCGCCTGTGGGCAGCGGATTCCTCGTCCCCGCGTCGCGGGGCCGGCTGACGAAGGCCGCGACGTTCGTCACGACGAAGTGGCCGTACCTCGCCGGCGCCGGCATCGTCGTCGTCCGGTGCTCGGTCGGTCGCCACGGCGAGGAACGTTCGCTGCAGGTCGACGACGACACGCTGGCTGCCGCGGTCTCCGCCGAGCTCGCCGAGGCGGTGGGCGTCACCGGCCCGCCGATCGAGACCCGGGTGACGCGATGGGGCGGGGCCCTGCCGCAGTACGCCGTCGGGCACCTCGACCTGGTGTCGCGCATCACCGCCGCCGTCGACCGACTCCCCGGTCTCGCGGTGTGCGGCGCGGCGTACCAGGGTGTCGGCATCCCCGCGTGCGTGGCGAGCGCGCGGCAGGCGGTCGACCGGGTGTCGGCCGCTCTGGCCGACACGTGAGAATGGCCGCGTGACGAATGATGGCAAGCAGGCACGCGAGCTCAACGAGGTCGTCCGCTACACGATGTGGTCCGTCTTCCGTGTGACGTCCCCGATCGACGGCCACGGCGACCGGCAGCGTGTGTCCGGGGAGGTCGAGCAACTGCTGGCGTCCGCCGAGGCGGACGGCGTGACGACCCGCGGCACGTACGACGTCAGCGGCTTCCGCGCCGACGCCGACGTGATGTTCTGGTGGATCGCCGAGCAGCCGGAGAGCCTGCAGGACGTCTACGCGCGGTTCCGCCGCACGCAGCTCGGGCGCTCGTGCGAGGCGATGTTCTCCGCGGTCGCGCTGCACCGGCCGGCGGAGTTCAACAAGAGCCACATCCCGGCGTTCCTCGCCGAGGAGGAGCCGCGCACGTACATCTGCGTCTACCCGTTCGTGCGGACGCTCGAGTGGTACCTGCTCGACCCGCTCGAGCGGCGGGCGATGCTGGCCGAGCACGGCAAGATGGCGCGCGAGTACCCCGACGTCAGGTCCAACACGGTCGCGTCGTTCGCGCTCGGTGACTACGAGTGGATGCTGGCGTTCGAGGCCGACGAGCTGCACCGGCTGACCGACCTGATGCGCCACCTCCGCGGCGCCCAGGCCCGCCTGCACACGCGCATCGAGGTGCCGTTCTACACGGGCACCCGGCGTCCGGTCGCCGACATCGTCGCGTCGTTGCCCTGACTCAGGGCCGCACGCGGACGACCTGCGGGTCGTGGTCGCTCAGCTGGTCGGCGAACTCGGCGTTGACGTGCACCACGTCGTATCTGTACCCGCGCTTCGCGAGGCCGCGGCTGAGCAGGATGTGGTCGAGCACCTCGGAGTTGCCCTGGTAGTCGTACGTGTATTGGTCCCGCAGCGGCAGTGCCCGCGGCAGGTCGACCAGCCCGGTGCGCGAGGTCAGCGTGCGCAGGGGCGGTGACCACGGGAAGTCGTTGAAGTCACCCGCGGCGACGACCGCGGCGTCCCTGTCGGCGCGCTGCAGCGTGTCGACGAACGCCGCGACGGCATTCGCCTGTCCGACGCGCTGCGCCTCGCTGGTGAGCGAGGGCGGTTGGAACCGTCCCATCAGCGGCTGGTCTCCGCCCTTGCTGTTCCAGTGGTTGGCGATGACGAAGACGTCGTCTCCGCGCCAGGTGAACTGGCCGACGAGCGGCTTGCGGCTCTCCTCGAACGCGGGGTCGGCCGGGTCGATGCGCCCGGGGTTGACCGTGAGCCTCGGCCGCCCGTGCCTGGTGGTGACGCCGACCGGGGTCGTGGCGTCGCCGCGCGGGGCGTCGACGAAGCCGATGCCGCGGTCGGTGCGGTAGAGGAACCCGACCCTGATGTTGCCGCCCGGCTGGCCGCCGTCGACGTTGTCCTCGGGGTCGACGGACTCCCACCGGTACGCCGGTCCGCCGGCGGCGGTGATCGCGGCCGTGAGCTTCTCGATCGTCTGCCCGGCGGTGACGGTGCCGTCATCGGTCGGCCCGGAGTCGTCCTGCACCTCCTCGACGGTGAGGATGTCGGGAGCGCGCAGGTTGCGGACGATGGTCTCGGCCAGGCCGGTGAACTTCTCCGCCGGGCTGCTCGGCGCAAGGTTCTCGACGTTGAACGCGCCGACCGACAGCTCGCTCCGGTGCTGTCGCGAGGTCACCTCGCGCTGGATGCCGCCGTCGCGCACCGCCGGCGTCGCGTCGATCTCCAGCGAGTAGTTGCCGAAGTTGTAGTCGAGCACGCCGGTGACCGCGCCGCGCAGGGTGTCGCCGACGTTCGCCGTCGGCACGTCCGCGAACGCGCCGCGCAGGACGAGCCGCTCGGGATTGCCGTCGCGTTCGGTCTGGACCACGCCGCCGCTCGCGCTGCGCGGCGACGCGCCGCGGACGACGACGGGAAGCTCACCGAAGCTGTTCGTCGGGCCGACGGCGACGGGGTCGTCGAGACGCAGCCGCATGCCCTCGAGCGACTCCCAGAAGTCGAGCCCGTGCCGGCGCGGGTCGTACACTCCCGACGCCTCGACGTCGCCGTCCACCCCCGAGGTGATCACGCGCGACGGAGGCACCCGTCCGCCCCGGCCGATCTCGGTCGCGGCCGGCAGGTCATTGCCCGACGAGGCGACGGTGACCGCGTCGGGCGTGGTCGAGATCTCGGTCGTCGTCAGGTTGGTCGGCTCGTTGCCCGGGCGGTACTCGGTGACCTCGCCGGACACGGTGACGGTGTCGCCGACCGAGACCCCGGGCGCAGACCTGGTGTAGACGAGCAGGCCCTCCGCGGTCGCCCGGTCGCGGTCCGGCTCCGGGTCCTGCATGAAGAACTGGTTCGAGGCGACGGCGGTCACGACGCCCGCCACGTCCGCGACGTCCTCGCCGGCGAGCGGCGACACGTGCGCCCTGCCCTGGACGTCGCGGATCCGCGTGGTGGCGTCCGCATGCGCGGGAACGGCGGTGAGGGTGAGGCCGGCCGCGACGAGGGCGGCTGACGCGAGAGCGACTGGGCGGCGCATGGGTTCCTCCGTTGCTAGGCCGCGGACAGTCCTACCAGCAGAGAAGGCCCGCGCCTAGCCGTACGTACCCAACGCGAGGTGAACAGGCCCGGTCGTGACGCGCCGCGACTCTCGCCTCACTCGGCCTCGTTTTCCCAGTTCAGCGGGTTCTTCTTGCTGGGCTGCACGCGGGGCGGCTCGCCGGGCATCTTCGGGGTGTCGCACGCCTAATCGGCATGCTCACCTGCATAAACGCTGGTCGGAGCTGAGCGGCTCCCGCCAGGTTATCCGGCGAGGTGAAGCGCCCAATCCGTAAGCGGTCCCGAGTAGGTGCGTTACCACCCGCCCGGGACCTCGGCACCGACCGACAGGGGTCAGCACCGTGAACAGCAACCTACCGAACTACAGCCTGGAGAAGTCCGGGGACTACGACAGCACCGGCTCCTACCGCGTCAACATCCTCACCGACGTCGACGGGCTCGTCGAGCGCCAGCTGGCCGGCTACGTCCGGCCCATCCTCCGTGGCTTCGGCCGCGCCCGGCAGTGGCAGGCGATTGTCGACGGCGTCCCCATCGGCCAGCGGATGCGCACCCGGCAGCTCGCCGCCGCTGTCCTCATCGAACAGTGGAAGAGAGACCACTCGTGACCGACACGTACCGGTTCAGCGCGCCTGACGACTACGACGCGTACCTGGAGCGCTTGGAACGCGGGTTCGACGCCTACTACAACCATGGCGGCGACCGTGATGTCGACCCCCTGGTGGTCAAGCTTGCGGTGCACATCGTCGCCGCGTACCAACCCCAGACGCGTGAGCAGGCCGACCTGATCGTCAAGACGCTGGCCACGCTCAGCTCGGGGAGGCTCTGACTCCTAGACGCAGACCTTCTAGTCGAGCCCCCGGCCCACGGTGGTCGGGGGCTCGTTCTATGCCGGTGTGCCGCACGTCCGACAGTCCGCCTTCTTCTGCTGCCCGTCCTTGTCAGGTGGCGCCACCTTCACGGGATCGGCGCCAGCCTTGACCTCCTTGACGTACGCGACCTGGTCTTCGCGCGATTCCTCAGCGACGCGGGTCGCCGTCGTGAGAGGTACGCGGCCGTCGGTGACGAGCTTCTGCAGCTCCTCCGTGCCGTCCTTCATCACCTTGCGAGCGCGATCAACGGTGCGAGGCTTGACGCTCAACAGCTCGGCGGCCTCATCGGTGGAGGAGGTAGAAACTCCGCCATATGGCGGAGTTTTCGGCCTTCCCTCCCCCGCGCTGCGCGAGCTTGGCCGCGATCATCGCCCGCTGCGCGTCCGTCAGGTGACGGCGGTGAACGTTGTGGCTGACGATGAACTTCACCGCGTCGCCCTCATACACCCGCGTCGTGATCAGCTCACCCGCCACGCGGCAAGCGCGAACTACCCAAGGATCCCGCTAATCACCCAAACTGCACTGTGGGCGCGGCGCTCGTGAAAGGGTAAACCGAGCGCCGCGCCCACAATGGTTTGGCCGGTTGGGCGGGTAGCCAGCGCCTCCGGCCTCGTGTCATGCCGTGACACGTTTCCCCCGGCGCCGCAGGCTGGCATCGAGCGTCCGTTTAGACGGCCCGCGAGACGCCGGGGAAGACTTCAGGCGACAGCACCCACCATCGCAGGCGGCGGGTCGTCGCCCTCGCGCCAGAGCCGGGCCATCCGGTCCGCGCTCACGGCGCCACCACGTCGGCGAGACTCGGCGAGCACGTCGTCAAGCTCGGTATCGTCGGCGAGTTCCCGCCAGATCCGGGACATCCGGTCCTCGCTCACGGGGTCACCACGTCGACCGTCGACGCGAACCCGCCGGTGAGTCCAACGCCGTACCCGCCGATCACCGACGACGCGACCGTCACGGTACCGGTCTTCACCGAGACCTCAGTCTCAGTCAGGAACCCCTGCGCGTCGAAGAACCGGGCACCGGCCCGCAAATTCGCCACCGTCACGAACCCGGTGTTGACCGCGCTGGACGGATAGATCAGCGCGCCACTGAACCGCTGGAACGACTCGGCGATCGTGGCACCGCCGATCGGGGACACGTCCTGCAGCAGCGCGGCGTTGTCCGGATGGACCAGCACCACGAGGTCGGTCGAGTCAGTGGCGGCGGTGGCGTCGATCACCCGGGCCATCGCCGAGCGGACCGCAGCCGGCACATCGGCGCTGAACGCGACCGCGGCACCCGCCGCGGCCTCGACCGCATTGACCAGCACCAGGTCCAGGTCCTTCGCGACCCCGATTGCGTGCATCCCGACGATCGCGCCGGCGTCGGTGCCGATACGCGATTCACGGCTCATGTCCGTCCAGCGGCCGAAGCGGGCGAGGGTGACGCTTCCGGCGGTGGACGCGGCGAACTCGGCCAGGCTCACGTTCTCCCCGACCGAGGCCTGAGCCGTGGGCAGCGTCAGGTTCGGGTGCTGCGCTAGCGCGGCGTCCGCCTCCTGTCGCGGCACACCGGCCACCACGTGAAGCATCCGGGGCCCGGACAGCACGTTGGAGCCCCACACCCGCGGAGCGCCGTAGGTGGTCGTCACGAGCGCCGCGCGCTGTTCTACATCGGCAGCCTCGAACCGACCCGCGGAACGGGTGTCCAGTGCAGCCTGCAGGTTGTCCAGCGCCTCCGGCCTGAACGCCAGCGGATGCGCAGAGGCGCGGTGGGACCCGCCCAGCGCCTCGAACCGCGCATCCGAATGCGCCAGGCGCGCCTGCAACGCCTCCTGCTCGGCGATCCGCTCGTCGAACTGGTCGATCTGGGAGTTCAGGCCCTCGAATGCACGCTGCTCGCTGTCGCTGAACGCACGGTTCTCATCGGCCGCGGCCTGCGCCAAGGCGCGTGCCTGCTCGTAAACTCGCGCACGATTAGCGCGCACCTTCTCAAGGCTTGACATAGCTTCACTCCGTAAGTGTCAAAAGGGATTCACTTACGGAGTAGAAACCGTTCACCCCGGGCACTAAAGCCCCGGCGAGGCCAACCTAGGTTCGAGGTCAGCGGCTCGGTTTGTCCACCACATCCGTGTCGCGTTCGCGGGTGGGTTGCGCCCTGCCCGCTTACGCCGCACTGTCGGTGCGCTACCCATTCTACCACTCGACTTCTGCCGACCAGTTCCCCGAGTTGGTCGCGTACCTGAGGCTTGGACGGTTCAGTAAAGTTTTCTGAACCGTCCCGGTGTTCACGCTTGGCAACGCTTGCCAGCCCGGATTCCCGCTGCCGCTCCTTGGCTTCCTTCTGCATCAGCGATCACGAACCTGAGGCTTGGTTTCAGTAAAGTTTTCTGGAACTATTCCCCCTCGTCGAGCCCCATCGGCCACTCGACACGGCCCGCGGCCGGCGTCACCGCGTCGTCGACCGCACGCGCCAACGCACGCCGCCGGTCACGCTCCTCAGCGAGCTTGAGAGCCGCGCTCATCAACGCATCACGCTCCCGCGCGATCTGCGCCAGCGCGCGGTCAAGCTCGCCGTCATCGAACTCCCACGCGCGGATGATCATGTCTGCCCCCCAGTTCCTCGGGGAACCGAACCCGAGTTGCGACGCCAGGCGGAACACCCAGGCCGGCACGACCCGCAGTCGGCCGACGACCACAGAGCCGCACAGACCATCCGCCAGCACCGACGCGCCAGCAGCGCGTCCAACACGTCATCCCCCTGACGGCAAGCGCCCAGAGCACGCAGCACCGTACGCAGCCACTTCTGCGCGGCCGGATCGCCATCCTCGGCCAGCAGCAGCGCCAGACGCGCCAGATCACGCGACCCCCGGCTACCGGGAATCACCGACCGCGCCACATAGCGACGCACCCGAGCCTCACGCATCGCGCTGTCGCAGAAGATCATCAAGCTCGGCATCCGACACACCACGACCACCCATGCCACCCTCACCAGTGAGATCCGCCAGCAGCAGCCGCATCTCCCGCACCGCCGGCCCCAACCCGTAACCCGGGATCGAACCATCCGTCAGCCGCTCCGCCAGATGCGCGGCCAACGCCGCACACGCACGACGACCAGGATCCATCTCACCGAGCGACTCAACGAGCCTGTCCACTTCCGTCCGAAAATCACCAAGATCCACTTCGTTCCCTTTCAGCTCAAGATCACAACGGGTTTTCTTTTCCCACCCACGGTCAGAAACGCCCGACTGAGCGGTCAGCGTGAGGAGTCGGGATCAGAAAACACCCCCGGGGGGGTACCGGGTGTACTCATGGGGGGTACGGGTGTCCTGTGAGGCCCCGGCACCCCGTTCCTAGTACTCGGTACCGGGGTGGCCCTGTACGGGTCTCTACGGGCTCCCTGTGCCCTCCTAGGGCCATGTGTGGTCATGTGCGTGCGTGTCATGGCCCTACGCCCTCTGCGTTCCGAGTGCCTGCGTCGTTGTCGTGCCCGACGTCGTGCACGTGCGGTTGGCCAGCCCCTCGCACGCCTGGTGTGTGCGTCGCTGCCACCGTGGCCGACCAGCCTGGCGATCAGGTCGTCGAGGGTCACTCGGTGTCGCCTCGTCGACCACGCCGGCCGCGTCGTCGGTGACGGCCAGGGCGACGACGCACCCAGATGCTGGGCACCCGCTGCTCTCGCTCAGCTCTGTCGAGTGCCGCCATGACCTCGGTGTCGGTCGGGTCCAGCGGCTCGTACTCCGGTGGGTTGTCAGTGATCGTCATGTGTGTTCACCTCGTCGAATACGGCAGTGATGGCGTTGATGGATGCGTGGTCGTCTCGGGCTGCGAGGAGCCGGATAGCGGCTGCGGTCGCTGCCGCCCACCGCGCTACCCCGTGGGTCGGGGTCGTCGCTGTCGAGGTCGGCGGCGGTGAGGAGTTGCCCGGTGCGTTCCGGTCCTAGCCCGAAGAAACGGAGTCGCTTGACGAGCCGTCTGGTGACGCCATGTCGACGAGCTTCCCGGTGATCTTCCCGGCGCTGATCAGTCATCGCTCACTGCCGCATCTCCGGTGTGGCCCGGTGTGGCCCGGTGTGGCCCGGCCGCACTTGGCGTGGGTGTGGCCCGTGGCCCCGCTATATAGGCCACGGCCACGGCCACACTTGCCGGACACACGCGCCGACGTGATCACTGGGCCACACCTGGCGCGAAGATCCGAGCGCGGTTCGGCCCCTCCCCGGATCGCCTGAACAGTCTCCGTTTTCATGATCAACTCGCCACTCCTCTGTTGGTTCTTCTAAGCGATTCAGTTACGGCCTTAAATGGTTACTGCCGTGAGTCCCGTCCCGTCCCGTCCCGTCCTGGGGTAACCGGTAACCCGGTAACCGGTAACCCGGCCTTGCTCGGGCACGTATCCCGCGGGCAGTGACGCGAGTGATTGCCCGCCTCGCACTGCCGTTTCCGGTACGCCGCCGTGTTCTTCCGCTTCCTCGGCAGCAAGCTTTCGTCACGTTCACCCGGCGGCGGCAGGTGCTCGTCGATGGTCAACACGGTGACGTCGTGGTCGCCGATATCGAGCACACCGGCCGACCGCAACTCCTCGTGACACGCGCCAGGGTCACGGACGTCTGACACGCGGCACGCCACCTGTAGCGGCAGTGTCCCGTCGTACCGCTCGGTTGCGCTGCACGTCTCGACCAGGGCGAGATAGTGCCAGCGCGCGGCATGAGAGACGTTGTCCCATGCCTTGGCGGACGTGAACCGGTCGTCATAGCGCACCCAACTCATCCGCGTGCCTCCCGTCGTAGCCAAGCGGCGGCACGCCGGCGAGCAGTCGCAGATGCGTACGGGGAGCTGGCGAGCCGGCGCGCGATCTCACGGCACCGGTCGAGCCGTACGGCCAGCGTCCCCCGGTGACGTTGGGCTGCCGCCCGCTGGCGCGCACGTCGTCGCCCGTCGGTCGACACGGCAGGCCGTGAGGGCAGGTCGAACAAGGTCGTCACGGCGTCACCTGCCGCACCTTGACCGGCACCGACCAGTACTCGCACGCAGCGACGAGGTCGGGGACCTTGACCGCCGGGATCACCCATCCGCGCGCGTAAGGGCTCCACTTCGCCATGCGGTCGGTGAGGAGGAACTCCGTCTGCAAGATGCGCTTGACGCCCCTGCCGGTGACCAGGGCCAGACCACGGGACTCGTCGACAGTGATCCACACGAACGTGTCGGGCGCCGTCATGCCGCTGCCATCCGTTGACGCAGACTGGTGATGTAGGGCCCGTGCGGTCCGTACCCGCCGATCGCGCTGTGGCCGTAGTCGACGACACCGACAAGGTCGACGAGACGACAGTCAGGGTCGTCGAGCCGCCACGGCGGCAACGGCAGGGGGCGCGACCAGCATCCGCAGGGGCATGGGCGCGGAGGGGGTACCATGGCCGTGACGTCGACGCCTTGCCGCTGATTCGTCGCGGAGCCGCCCGGTCCCCCGACAGGGCGGCTCTTCTCTGCGGTCACCCGTTACCGCCGCTGCGGTTACTGCGGGCACGCGATGCCGCGAACGACAATCGCTGCATGTGCGCGCGGTACGCGCAGTCGACGCGTCGCTCAAGTTCGGCGTCGGACAGGCCGGGGGACTCGGCTTCGACCTGCCGGCGGAACTTGGCACGCAGACCGGCATGCGCGCGCTGCGCGTTGGCCTTGCCGTCCTCCTGCGACCACCGGGTGTTCGCAGCGATCCGAGCGCGCAGGACGCGCTGCTCAGGGGTGAGATTCTTGGATGCGGCCATGCGGGACTCCAGCCGCGTTGCGCGGCGAGTCCCGGGAGTCACACGAGAGCCGGGGTTCATGCCAGGCGCGCCGTGAATGACACGCGTGGTATTTGGCTGTGACACCAGGCTAGCATGTAGGGGTGACGGATGGTGAGGGGCTCACCCGGCAGACCCGCGAGCTAGGTCGGGACGCGCTCGTCCGCGTCTGCTGCCGAGGCTGCCGGCGCCGACTCGGGCAACTCCGCCGCGTCGTCAGCAGCGAACCTGATCACATCTACGACTGTGACCGCTGCGACCGGTCGTACCCCATCACCGGGCCGCGGATGTTCCACGCGTACGTGTCCGCGCTGGGGACCGGGAGCCGTGTCGTCGAACTGCCGCTGCGCAGTTAGAGCCGGTCTCCGAGGCGGAGCCGCCGCGCCGCTTCCCGCGCCCGCTGCTCGGCGGCGGATGAACCGTAGACCGCCAACATCGCGTCGGATGTCCAGCCCATCAACCGTTTGAGGTCCTGCTCGCCGCCCCCGGCGGCTAGCCACGAGTGCGCGGCGGTGTGCCGGAACCGGTGCGCATGAAGGTCGACGACGCCCGCCTGCGTACCCCGGATACGGATCCGCTCGTCTAGTCCGTCGACGGATAGCGGTCCGCGTTGCGACAGCCAGAGCCGGTCGGTCTCGCCCGCCTTGGGATGCTTGCGCCGCTCCCGCAAGTACCTGTCCAGGGCGCGGGACGTCTTCGCACCGAACGGCACGACCCGCACCTTGCGGCCCTTGCCGATCACCCGGACCACCTCGACGTCGAAGTCGACGTCGAGGAGAGTGAGTCGGGTGACCTCGGAGATCCGCACGCCGCAGTCGAACAGCACTCGCAGGATCGCGTGGTCACGGCGATCGGCGAACGCCGACCCTGCCGTTGCCTTCAGTAGAGCGCCGATCTCCTCGTCAGTGAGTATGGGAACAGGTTGGGGCGCGGCCTTCGGTTGCTCCATCCCTTCCATGGGGGAGCGGTCGACCAGGTTCTCTGCGACGAGCCAGCGGCAGAACCGGCGGAGACCTCGAAACCGGGTGGACAGGGTGTTGGTCGACTGCCCGGCGTCGGCGAGATCACCGAGCCAGTGCGCGATCGCCGAGCGGGTGAGTTCGTCGAGCGTCGGTTGCCTGCCACGGTCGGTGAGCCAGCGGGTGAAGAACCGCACCGACTGGCCGTACAGCTCGACCGTGCGGGGCGCCTTGTCCGCGGCGCGCAGGTGCCGCCGCCAGGAGGCGACCAGGTCGTCGAGCCGTTCTGCCATGAGGCTAGCTTATCTGGCGAGATTGCGGCATACTAGGCGTCATGCCGAGTTACGCGGGTGCATTATCGCTGGTCACACGCTTGGCGCGGCTGGGTTGGACGCGCATCGGCTCGCCGGGCATCTTCGGGTAGTCCGGGGGATAGGGCAGGTTGCCGAGGCCCTCGTCGCGCTCGTCGCGGTCGGCCCACTCGAGCAGGGTGTCGAGCGAGTACGCCTCGTCGTCGATGCCCGCGTGGACGTGGCCGAGCTCGGCGAACCGCTTCGGCATCGACACCACGTCGAAGTCGTCGGGCGTCACGTCGCCGACCTCGTCCCACCGCAGCGGCGCCGACACGCGCGCCTCGGCCTTGGCGCGGACGGAGTAGGCGGAGGCGATCGTGCGGTCGCGGGCCATCTGGTTGTAGTCGATGAAGATCCGCTCGCCGCGCTCCTCCTTCCACCAGTTCAGCGTGACGTGGTCGGGCATGCGGCGGACGAGCTCGCGGCCGAGCGCGATCAGCGCGCGTCGCGACTCGACGAAGGTCCAGCGCGGCTCGATCGGCACGTACACGTGCAGGCCGCGGCCGCCCGAGGTCTTGGGCCACCCCGTCATGCCGAGCTCCTCGAGCAGGCCGCGCAGCTCGCCGGCGACCCGCGCGGCGTCGGCGAAGTCGGTGCCCGGCTGGGGGTCGAGGTCGATGCGCAGCTGGTCGGGGTGGTCGACGTTCGGCCGGCGGACGGGCCACGGGTGGAACGTCAGCGTGCCGAGGTTGCCGGCCCAGGCGACCACCGCGAGCTCGGTCGGGCAGACCTCGTCCGCCTTGCGGCCGCTGGGGAACGCGATGCTGACCGACTCGACGTAGTCGGGCGCGCCCTTGGGGATCCGCTTCTGGTAGAACGCGTCGCCGCGGTTGTCCTGGCGCGTCGAGAGCTTCGCGCCGGGGAAGACGCCCGACGGCCACCGCTCGAGCGTGGTGGGACGGTCGCGCAGGGAGGCGAGGATGCCGTCACCGACGGCGAGGAAGTAGCGGACGATGTCGCCCTTGGTGTGGCCCCGTTCGGGGAAGTAGACCTTGTCGGGATTGGACACCCGCACGGTACGGTCGCCGACCTGCAGCTCAAGTGCCTCGGACATGCAGACACCGTAGCGGTGCCGGCGCGGCGGCGTCGCCGACTTGACCGCGGACGGGAGTGGGTCGGTCACCCCCGCGTGGCCGGTACGACGGGGTAGGGTGGCGCCTGCGGATTTCGCGTCCAGGGCGGGAAGGCAAGGGAGGTCATGGTCGAGGAGCAGGCAGGCGTGCCCGAGGGTGACGAGGGCAGCACCGATCCTGCCGAAGAGGCGTGGCGTGACGCCATCGAGGGTCACTGCGACCGCCACCTCGGTCCGTGTCCTAACGTCATCGCCGAGACCTCGTCCGATCTCGTCAGGATCGACCTCGACCCCTACCTCCCCGCACACAACCGTGAGCGCACCACCGTCGTCACGGTCGGCGTCAGCACCAAGCCGACCTCGGCGCCCGACGCGATGGCGTCCTACCGGCACATCGAGCTGTTCACCTACCTGCCGGCCATCTGGTCGTACGGCACCGACGAGGCGCGCTGGTGGCCGTGCCGCATGCTCAAGGACGTCGGACGCCTCGTGCACCGCCTCGAGACCTGGTACGCGCCGGGCCAGCTGCTCGGCGGCGACCCCGACGAGCCGCTCACCGACGAGTCGCTGCTCACCGGCGTCGTCCTGCTCCCGCCGGTCTACGAGGACCCCGCCTTCGACCAGCTCGAGATCGAGGGCACCAGCTGCCGGTTCCTCTGGGCGTACCCGCTCACGACGCCGGAGATCGAGTTCGCCCAGGATCGCGGGGTGTCGCGGCTGCTCGAGCTGATGGCCGAGCGCGACGTCGAGCTGCCGCTTGACAACCGCCGCGCCTGCATGATCACGGGCAAGAAGTACGGCGCCGCGGGCGCCTCGCCCACGCCGTCGAAGGCCGACCCCGAGCGGGTGCCGCAGCCGGTGTCCGAACCTCCGCAGCCCGCGCCGAGCGCGCCGCGGCCGCCGTCCGACGCCTCTCGGCCCCCGGCGCCGCAGCACCCGTCGTCGCCTCCGCGGCAGCCCGCTCCGCCGCAGCCGGGCCAGCGGGTGGCCCAGCCCCGGGCGCAGCAACCTCCCGCAGGTCCGCCGCAGGCGCACGAGCCGTACGGCGGGGCGTCGGCCCAGCCGCCGGCGTACGGCCCGCCGCAGCACGGCGGCTACGGCCCGCCGCAGCCGTACCCTGGCCAGCACCAGGGCCAGCCGTACCAGCAGCCCTACCAGCCGTATCCCGGCCAGCAGTACGGCCCGCCCCAGCAGTACGGGCCGCAGTACGGCCCGCCGCAGCAGGGCGGCTACGGCCCGCAGAACCCGTACCCGCAGGGGCCGCCACCTCAGTACCAGCAGCCCCAGTACCAGCAGGCGCCGTACCAGCAGCAGGGCCCGTACGGCGGTCAGCAGCCGCCCGCACCGGCCCAGCCGAGCGTGCCGTCGTCGGCGCGGCAGTCGCCCGAGCTGTGGAACAAGATCCTGAGCGGCATCGAGCAGCGCCTGCACCGCCTGCTGCAGACCGACGGCTTCCTCGTGGTCGAGGAGGCCATGACGGGCTACTACGTCATGCTGGCGAGCAGCAGGCAGCGGGGCACGCTGACCTGCGAGGCCGTGAGCAACCAGTTCCTGCCCGCCGGCCGCCGGCTCGACGGCGACCAGGAGCAGCGCATGCGTGCCCTCGGCTGGTCGCCGCCGGGACAGGGTGAGGCCAGCGGCACCTGGAACCACGCGCGCACGCTGCACGTGCCCGTGAAGGCGCCCGGCGTCGCCCGGGTCGCCGTGACGACGCTGCGCGACATCTACGGCTGCGACCCTCGACGGCTCAGCTACACCGGCAACCCGTCATCGGTCGCCGACATCAATGAGCCGTTCCACCCGTCCTGAGGTGCGTCGGGTCAGGCGCCGCATCGCCGTCCCGTCGAGGCTGGACGCCGGGGTCGGGGTCGCGGGTGCAGCGCTCGCCGTCGCAGGCACGGTCGTCGCAGCGATGCGGCAGGATACCGGACACGCCCTCGACGCTGGCTCGACGGCACTCGTCGCTCTCGCGGGCCTTGCCCTCGCGTGGCACCGGCGGGCGCCGGTCGTCGTTCTCGGCGTCGTGGTCGCGCTCGTCGCGGCGTACCTGCTGAGCGGCTATCCGTACGGGCCGATCCAGCTGTGCATGGTGGTCGCCATGTTCGAGGTCGCGAGGCTGCGCCGGTTGCGGGCGTCGCTCCTGGTCTGCGGCATCGCCACTGCGGTGACGGTAGCGGCGCTGATGTTCCGCGCCGTCCTGCAGGCCGAGCTGCCGCTGCTGCTCGTCGTCTTCTGGGCGAGCTGGCTCGTCCTCCCGTGGTCGGTCGGCGCCCTGGTGCAGGTGCGCGCGGCAGCGACGCGACGTGCCAGGCGGGACCTGCTGGCCACGGGGGCCCTGGAGGAACGCGTACGCGTCGCGAGGGACGTCCACGACGTCGCCGGTCACGGGTTCTCCGCGGTGGCGATGCAGGCCGGCGTGGCCCTGCTGCTCCTCGACGAGCGACCCGACCAGGCGAAGGAGTCGCTCGAGGCGATCAGGTCGACGAGCACGCAGGCACTCACCGACCTCCGCGCGATGCTCGACGCGTTCCCCCGACCGTCGGGGAACGGGCAGGACGGTGCGGATCCCCTCGACGCTCCGAGTCTCCGCGACATCGAACCGCTCGTCGCCTCCGTACGTGCGGCAGGTCTCCCCGTCCGCCTCGACCTGCCCGACGTCCGGGTGCCGCGCGAGATCGAAGGTGTCACCTACCGCGTCGTCCAGGAGGCCCTGACCAACGTCCTGCGACACGGGGGTCCGACGAGCGCCGAGGTGCGGGTGGCCCGCGACGGCGACACGCTCCTCGTCGAGATCACCGATCGCGGTGTCGGCGCCGCGGACGTCCGAGCCGGCCGCGGACTCGGCGGGATGCGCGATCGAGTGGCGTCGGCCGGCGGGGTGCTGGTGACGGAGTCGCGTACGGGCGGGGGCTTCCTCGTCTCCGCGCGGCTTCCCACCGGGAGCGCGGCATGATCCGGGTCGCGCTCGCCGACGATCAGGCCGTGGTGCGGATGGGCCTGCGTGTGCTCGTCGACCGCGAGGCCGACCTGGAGGTCGTCGGCGAAGCGGCGGACGGCGTGGCGGCCGTCGCTCTGGTCCGCGAGCTGCGTCCCGACGTCCTGCTGCTCGACATCAGGATGCCCGGCATGGACGGGCTCGAGGCGCTCGCCGCGATCAGCGCCGACGACGAGCTGGCGGGCACGCGCATGATCGTCGTGACCACCTTCGAGACCGACGAGTACGTCTTCCGTGCGCTCCAGGCCGGGGCGAGCGGCTTCGTGCTCAAGGACGCCGCGCCCGACGAGGTCGTGCATGCGATCCGGGTCGTGGCGGCGGGTGAGGCGCTGCTGTCGCCGTCGGTGACGCGTCGGGTGATCGGCCGGTTCTGTGGTCCACAGGCGAGATCCGTGGCTCCGCTGCCCGGCGTCGACGAGCTGACCGAGCGGGAGCGAGAGCTCGTCGCCTGGGTGGCCACCGGCCGGTCGAACGACGAGATCGGCAGGGAGCTTGTCATCAGCCCGGCGACCGTCCGCACACACGTCGGTCGCGCAATGCTCAAGCTCGGCGCCAGGGACCGCGCGCAGCTCGTCGTCCTGGCCATGCAGCACGGGCTCACTCTGCCGGCGCCCTGAGTCCGGAGTTCACCTCGTGCCACCCGCGGCCCGGCGATAGTGGGCCTTGGTAGCCAGCAGGCCCGCGACCAGCGCGGTCGCCACGCCGATCACCTGCACTCCCTGGCCGACGGCGACGCTCGTCCCCGCCTCGCCGAGCAGGTTCGGCACACCGGTGGGGCTGATCAGGAAGCCGACGACGACGAACAACCCGAGGAACGCTCCCACGGCCGGCACCCACCGCCAGGGGGCGACCGCGACGAAGATCGCCCCGGCGACGAGGATGACGAGGCCCGGTGGGACGGCGAACGGGAACTCCACGCCCGAGGCCCACAGGATCGCGAT
Organism: Streptosporangiales bacterium; assembly: GCA_009379955.1. Classification (NCBI taxonomy): domain Bacteria; kingdom Bacillati; phylum Actinomycetota; class Actinomycetes; order Streptosporangiales; species Streptosporangiales bacterium. The sequence goes on from WHST01000039.1 coordinate 28,540, forward strand.
GCCGATGGCACCAACGACCAGGCCGGCGATCGTCGTGACGCGGGAGCGGATGAACCTGGTGTGTGTATCCATGCCTTCAGGGTGGTCGGTCGTGCCCTACGCAGTCGTCCGTGTGGTGACGGCATCGGTGTACGCAGATCTTCGTACGCACGGACGTCGCAGGCGGTGGTCTCCCGACTGCCGACACGACCGATCTCGGGTCGCTGCCGGCGTCGCGTCGGGTGTTCGGTCAAGATGGCCACATGCGCCTACCTGTCATGCCGCCGGTCTCGCCGATGCTGGCGAAGTCGGTCAAGGAGATCCCCGCGAGCGCCCACAGCTACGAGCCGAAGTGGGACGGGTTCCGGTCGATCATCTTCCGCGACCACGACGAGGTCGAGATCGGCAGCAGGAACGAACGGCCGATGACGAGGTACTTCCCCGAGCTCGTCGAGGCGGTCAAGGCGAACCTGCCCGAGAGGTGCGTGGTCGACGGCGAGATCGTCGTCGTCGGGCCGTCGGGCGACCGGCTGGACTTCGAGGTGCTGCAGCAGCGGATCCACCCGGCTGTGAGCCGCGTGACGATGCTGTCCGAGACCACTCCGGCGAAGTTCGTCGCGTTCGACCTGCTGGCGCTCGGCGACGAGGACTACACCGAGCGCCCGTTCACCGAGCGGCGTGCGGCGCTCGTCGACGCGCTGTCGGCGGCGCGGCCGCCCGTCCACGTGACCACGGCCACCACCGACCCGGCGGTCGCCGATCAGTGGTTCACCCGATTCGAGGGCGCCGGCCTCGACGGCGTGATCGCGAAGCCGCTCGATGGCACGTACCAGCCGGACAAGCGCGTGATGTTCAAGATCAAGCACGAGCGCACCGCCGACTGCGTGGTCGCCGGCTACCGCGTGCACAAGAGCGGCCCCGACGCGATCGGCTCGCTGCTGCTCGGCCTCTTCAACGACGAGGGCGAGCTCGCGAGCGTCGGTGTGATCGGCGCGTTCCCGCTGGCGCGGCGCAAGGAGCTGTTCGCCGAGATGCAGCCGCTCGTCACGACCTTCGACGAACACCCGTGGGCGTGGGAGCGCCAGGAGCAGGGGAGCCGCACACCGCGCAACAGCGAGGGCAGCAGGTGGAGTGGCGGCAAGGACCTCTCGTTCGTCCCGCTGCGCCCGGAGCGCGTCGTCGAGGTGCGCTACGACCACATGGAGGGCGTGCGCTTCCGCCACACCGCCCAGTTCGTGCGCTGGCGTCCGGACCGCGAGCCGACGTCGTGTACGTACGAGCAGCTCGAGGAACCGGTCAGCTTCGACCTGGAGGAGATTCTCGGCCTGCGCTGAGCACGCCCGCCGTCAGTGGCCGACGGCGCCGTCGATGCGCTCCCTGAGCAGGTCGGCATGGCCGTCGTGCTGGGCGTACTCCGCGATCATCCGCAGCAGCACCCAGCGCAGCGAGAACGGCGTGCCGTCGCGGCGCCTGGTGCCGGTGTCGTCGAGCGACTCCGCGGCGGCCGCGATCTCGCGTGACCTCCCGCACTCCGCCCGCCAGATCTCGAACGCCTCCTCGACGTCGCCGCCGAGGTCGTCGAAGTCCTGGTTCGGGTCGTCGTCGGAGTAGTAGAGCATCGGGACGTCGTGGCCGGCGAACTGGATCTGTATCCACCACCGCTCGACGCCGGAGAGGTGGCGGACGAGCCCGTGCAGGCTGAGCCCGGACGGCGGCACGCTCTTCTCGGAGAGCTGTTCGTGCGACAGCCCGGCGCACTTGAGCGCGAGGGTGTCGCGGTAGTAGTCGAGGTAGGCGGTCAGCATCGTGCGCTCGTCCGCGATCGGCGGCGGTGGAGTGCGGGTGTCGTCTGCCCACTGCTCCGAGTACTGGATCGGCGGGTGCTGCTCGGCGTCGTCGCTCATGGCACGAGCCTGCCACCGCCCACCGACAGTACCTAGACTGCGGGCGTCGACTCGACGGAGGTGGCGCAGTGGACTTCTCGCTCGGCGACGAGGAGACGGCGGTCAGGGACACCGTCCGGGCGTTCGTCACCAAGGAGGTGATGCCGATCGAGCAGGAGGCCCTGCGCCGCGAGCGCGCGCACGAGCCCGGGCTGACCAGGGACGAGCTGCGCGAGCTGCAGCTCAAGGCGAAGGAGTTCGGCTTCTGGGGCCTGGCGACGCCGACCGAGTACGGCGGGATGGACCTCTCCGCCGTCGTGCAGTCGCTGGTCTGGACCGAGATCGGGCGGACGTTCGTGCAGTTCCGCTTCGGCGGTGACGCGGACAACATCCTGTTCCACGCCGACGAGGAGCAACGGCGCGAGTACCTCGTGCCGACGATCGAGGGGGAGCGGCTGTCCTGCTTCGCCATCACCGAGCCGGGTGCCGGCTCCGATGCGGCGAACATCAGGCTCGGTGCCAGGCGCGACGGGGACGACTGGGTGCTCGACGGCGAGAAGACGTTCATCACCGGAGGCGACGTGGCCGACTTCGCCATCGTGGTCGCGGTCACCGACAGGGACAGGAGCCCCCGCGACGGCGGCGCGACTGCGTTCCTCGTCGACCGGGCGATGGGCTGGCGGTCCGAGCCGATCCAGACGATGGGCGAGGGAGGTCCGGCGGCACTGGTGTTCGAGGACGTGCGGGTGCCGGGTCGCAACGTGCTCGGCGAGGTCGGGCAGGGGTTCCCGCTCGGCATGGAGTGGATCGAGAAGGGCCGGTACGTCATCCCGTCCCTCGCGCTCGGCATCGCGGAGCGTGCGCTGCAGATGGCGATCGACTACGCGAACACCCGTGAGACGTTCGGCCGGCCGATCGGCGCCAACCAGGCGATCCAGTGGAAGATCGCCGACGCCGAGACCGCGCTCGAGGCGGCACGCTGGCTGACGCTGCGGGCCGCGTGGACCGTCGACCAGGGCCTGCCGTCCCGGCACGCGTCGTCGATGGCGAAGCTCTCCGGTGCCGCGATGGTCAACCGGGTCGTCGACGACGTCCTGCAGATCCACGGCGGCATGGGCTACACGCGGGAGCTGCCGATCGAGCGGTGGTACCGGCAGGTGCGGCTGTTCCGCATCTTCGAGGGCACCGACGAGATGCAGCGGCTGATCCTGTCCCGCGACCTGCTGCGCGGCTACACGCAGATCGGTCTGTCCTAGGCCCCATACCCGTGAGCGGCACCCTCACCGCGCCAGGACACGGTGAGGGTGCCCCTGACGTGCCCCGGCTCCGCGACTGGCGTCGGCCAGTGGTTCCTTCCCTCTTGCGTAAAAGTCTATCTAGATAGAGAATCGTGCCATGACGTTCGCACGCAAGCCCTCCCCGCAGACACGTGCCGTGCTCGCGGCGCTCGCCGAGCGCACCGCGGACTGGAGCCACGGGTACGAGCTGTCGCGCACGCTCGACATCAAGGCCGGCACCCTGTATCCGATCCTCATCCGGCTGGCCGAGCGTGGCGTGGTCGAGACGGCGTGGGAACAGGAAACACCGTCGGGTCGCCCGCCGCGTCACCTGTACCGCCTCTCAGCCGACGGCGCGGAGTACGTGCGCGAGCTGCGGCTCGCCCAGTCGCCGGCAGTTCGGTCGACGACGGAGGGGGCGGCGACGATCGTGCCCCGTGTCATGGCGTCGAGACCCGCGAGGGCCGAGGCGTGAGCGCCGGCCAGGACGGGCGGTACGCGGGCGGCGCCAGGGCGGCCGCGGTCACCGCGGCGGTCACACTCGGACTCTGGGTGTGGCTCGCCTGGGCGATGGTCGAGGCGGGGACGGGTCCGCCGACCGTCCAGGCGGTCGCGTGGGCGGTCGTCGTCCTCGGCCTTCCGTTCGCGATCGCGGCAGCTGCCGTGGCGTGGCACGTCGCGCGGGCTGCGCGCGGCCCGGACGCCGCCGCACGGCTCCTCGCCCTCGCGACTGCCGGGCGGCACGGCCGCGGTGACGAGTGGGGCGCCGCGATGCGCGCCGAGCTCGCCAGCATCACGGACCCGGCGGAGCGTCGGCAGTTCGCGCTCGGCTTCGCCCTCACCGCACTGCGCACCGACTGGGGCAGGATGCCGCGGCTCGTCGCGACCGTCTCCTTCCTCGGTTTCGCGGCTCTCACCTTCGCCGCGTCCCGGATCATGCTCGCGGGCGACCGGGGCGGCATCCTCGTCGGCGCCCTGGTGCCGGGGCTCGTCCTCCTCGCCGTCGGACTGGTCGCGGCCCGCTCCGGCCGTTCGTTCCGCGCTGGGCTCGAGAGCGGGGTCGTGGGTCTGCTCGCAGCGCTCGCCGGGGTCCTGGTGGCCGCGGTGCCCGAGGCGGTCACCTGGTACCACGAGGCGGGCGCGTGGATCCTCGACGGCGATGCCCCGATGCACGGCATCGCCGGGCCGGGCGAGGCGGTGCGCAACGCCCTCAGCGGCCTCTCCTTCTTCTACCTACTCGTCAGCGCCCCCTGGCCCGTCATCGGCGCCGCCCTCGGCGCATGGCGGCGCAGGCGGCCCGAGGTCGCTGCTCCACCGGCGGACGCCCCCGCGGGATCGACGGGTTCGGCCCAGACACCCGAGCTCGGACACCGAGCCCAGGCATCCACCGGTGTCCTTCGCCGGGCCTAGTGTCCAGGGCACTAGCGGGTGTAGCGCAGGTACAGATAGCTGTCGTCCTCCAGCGCGTGGGCGAGGCGCATGCGCGCCCGCGGGACGAGGTCGGGGCCCCGCGCGATGCGCGACGCGTCGCCGCCGGCGAGCACCGGCGCGACGGTGAGGCAGAGGTCGTCGACGCGGTCGGCGGCGGCGAGGCCGCCGAGCAGGCCGGGACCGCCCTCGCACAGCATGCGGGGGAGCCCGTGTCCGACGAGGGCGTCGAGCGCGGCCCCCAGGTCGACTCGGTCGCCGCCGGCGAGGACCACCTCGGCGACCTCGCCCGCGGCGCGCAGGCGGTCGGGGTCGGCCGCCTCGCACGTCACGACCAGCGTGGTGACCTCGGGCTCGGTGAAGACCGGGGCCGTGAGGTCGAGGTCGAGGGTGTGGGTGACGACCGCGAGCCGGGGGACGGGCGCGAGTCCGGCCTCGATGCGCGCGTCGCGCCGTGCCTGGCGGGGGCGGAGCGGACCGTACCCCTCGGCGCGGACCGTGCCCGCGCCCACGACCACGACGTCGGCCAGCCCGCGCAGCAGGCCGAGCAGCTGCCGGTCGGCGTCGCTGCCGAGCGCACGTGAGCCGCCGTCGACGACGGCGGCGCCGTCGGCGCTCGCGATCATGTTGACCCGCAGCCAGGGCACCGGCGGGTACGCGTAGACCGCGTCGAGGTCGGGCTCGTCGGGGTCGCCCCACGTGGGCGAGGCGAGCGGTGCCGGTGGCACGACGAGGCGCATGGTCTCCGTTCTCTCACCTGATGGTGGCGATGGCGACCGACTCGCCGGGCAGGTCGATGCTGCCGTTGCGGAACGACCAGCCGCGCTCGGACGCGGCCAGGACATGGGTCGGCGCGCCGCCGACGAGCACCTGGCGGCGGTCGGGTCCGAGGTTGGCGGCGACGACGACGTCACCGCGCCGCACCACGAGCCAGGAGCCGTCGTCGGCGTGGTCGACATGGGCGTCGCCGAGACGTCCGCTCGCCAGTTCGGGCACCCTGCGGCGCAGGGCGATCAGCTTGCGGTGCCACGCCAGCAGGGAACGGTGCGGCTCGCGGTCGACCTCCGACCAGTCCAGCGTCGACCTCGTGAACGTCGCCGGGTCCTGCGGGTCGGGCACGTCCTCCGGACGCCAGCCGAAGCCCGCGAACTCGGCCCGGCGCCCGGACCTGACCAGGTCGGCGATCGCGGTGTCGCCGTGGTCGGTGAAGTACTGCCACGGTGTGCTGGCACCCCACTCCTCGCCCATGAAGAGCATCGGCGTGAACGGTGCGGTGAGGACGAGCGCCGCCGCGACCTGCTGCAGCCCGGGCGAGAGCAACGCGGAGCTGCGCTCGCCGCGCGCCCGGTTGCCGATCTGGTCGTGGTTCTGCAGGTAGCCGAGGAGCTGCCAGCCCGCAACGCCCTCCGGCGCGCGGCCGTGCCGCCTGCCGCGGACGACGGAGTGCTGACCGGTGTAGACATAGCCCTCGCGCAGTGCGGTCGCGAGGTCGTCGATCCCCGCGGCGAAGTCGGCGTAGTAGCCGGCCGTCTCCCCGGTGAGCGTGACGTGCAACGCGTGGTGGAAGTCGTCGCTCCACTGCGCGTCGATCCCGTACCCGTACCTCGCCCTGCTCGTGATGACACGCGGGTCGCCGAGGTCGGACTCCGCGACGAGGAACCTGGCGCGGCCGGTGCGCGCCGCCAGCGCCTCGACCGCGACCGTGAGCTCCTCGAGCAGGTGCGTCGCGGACCGGTCGACGAACGCGTGGACGGCGTCGATGCGCAGGCCGTCGAGGTGGAAGTCGCGCAGCCACATCAGCGCGTTGTCGACGAGGTACGCGCGGACGTCGTCGGATCCGGGACCGTCGAGGTTGACGGCGGGTCCCCAGGGCGTGGTGTACGTGTCGGTGAGGTACGGGCCGAAGTCGACGAGGTAGGCGCCGTCGGGACCGAGATGGTTGTAGACGACGTCGAGGGCGACGCCGAGACCCTTCGCGTGGCAGGCGTCGACGAACGCCTTGAGGGCGTCGGGACCGCCGTACGGCTCGTGCACCGCGTACGGCGCCGCGACGTCGTACCCCCAGCCGCGGATGCCGGGGAACGCGTGGACGGGAAGCAGCTCGACGACGTCGACGCCGAGGGCGACCAGGTGGTCGAGCCGCTCGGCCGCGGCGGCGAACGTGCCCTCGGCGGTGAACGTGCCGACGTGCAGCTCGTACACCACCGCGCCGGGAAGCGCGAGCCCACGCCAGTCCTCGTCGGCCCAGTCGTACGCACGCTGGTCGTAGACACGGTTGAGTCCGTGCACGCCGTCGGGCAGCCACACGCCGCGCGGGTCGGGTCGCGGGTCGCCGTCGTCGACCACGAATCCGTAGGACGTGCCCGCCTCGAGACCGGGCAGCTCGACCTCCCACCAGCCGGCGTCCCCGGACACGGTCATCGGGCGGCGACCGTCGTCGAGACGCACGGCGACGGTGGTCGCATTCGGTGCCCAGACACGGAGGTTCGTCATTCCGGGCAGGAGCATTTCACAGGTCGTCCGCCTCGCGATCAGGGGTGGAGAAGGGTCACGGGAAGGTCGGCGAACAATGTGTCGAGCCGCGTACCGCCCGCGTGTGACCGACCGGTGAAGGCGTCGGTCCACGTCCCCTCGGGGAGGTCGACGGACGTGTCCCGCCAGCCGCCCGACCTGGCGAGCCGCACGGGCAGGCGGGGTACCACGACGATGGCGCCACCGCGGTCGAACGCGATCGCATGGTCGGCGGCGGGCCCGGTGACGGCCAGCGGGGCGTACCCGGCGAAGAGGTCGGGACGGTCGCGTCGCAGCCGCAGGACGCGGCTCACGACGTGCACTTTGGCCACGTCGGGATCGTCGCGCCATGCGGGTGGCGCGGACCCGCGGTCGAGCGCGGCGAGCAGCCCGCCGAGCCGGCCGTAGTCGACCTGCCTGCGGTTGTCGGGGTCGACGAGGGCGAGGTGGAGGGCCTCCGCACCCTGGTAGCAGTCGGGCACGCCGGGCATGGTGAGCTGCAGCACCTTGTGCGCGAGCATGCTGCAGGCCCAGGGCTCCCGAAGATCGGCGACGAACGCCTCCACCGCCGCCCGGGTCGCCGGGTCGGCGAGCACGGCCTCCGCGTACCCGAGGACGGCCTCCTCGTAGCCGGGATCGGGAGCGAGCCAGGACGTCCGGCGCTTGGCCTCGCGGCAGGCCTTGCGCAGGTACGCGGTGAGCCGTTCCGGCGTCAACGGCCAGGTACCCGCGAGGGTCTGCCAGAACAGCGCCGAGGTCGGACCGTCGAGCACGTCCGCCGGACCCGAGGCGTGCCGGCCGGCGAGGAACCGTGCCCAGACGTCCGGCACCTCGCTCAGCAGGGCGAGGCGGGCACGCACGTCCTCGCTGCGCTTGGTGTCGTGGGTCGACAGGGTCGTCATCGTGCCGGCCGGCAGGTGCTGCGCGAAGCGGTGGAACCGCGCGACCGAGCCGACATCCGGGTGTCCGGGGTCGCCGCCGACCTCGTTGCGCGATACGAGCACGTGCCACCGGTAGAACGCCGTGTCCTCGACGCCCTTGGCCGTGAGCGCGCTCGACAGTTGCTGGAACCTGACCACCACCTCGCCGGCGGGGACGTCGGACAGCCGGCCGAGCACGAGGTCGGCGAGATCACGCAGCACCGGCGCGAGAACGGGGTCGGCGGACTCCGCCCGCTGCCTGGCCCGTTCGACGACCTCGGTGTCGACCGCGGACGGCTGCTCGCCGGGGACGACGTACGTGCGGTACACCGGCATGGCGACGAGCAACTCGTCGAGTGCACGCGCCAGCAGGTCCTCGTCGTGCGCGGGCAGGCAGGGCCCCACCAGCGCCGCCAGCCGGGCGCGTTCGGCGGTCAGCACCTCGCCGAGCACGTCCCGCTTCGCCTCGGCCGCCACCGCGTCCCAGCCGCGATGCTCGCCGGTCACGTCCTCGTGCAGTCGCGTCAGCGCGTCGAGGCCGGGCGCGTCGAGGAACACGTCGTCGACGGCGCGCAGCACGTCGTAGCCGCTCGTGCCGTCGCAGGGCCAGTCGGCCGGCAGCGCCTCGTCGACGCCGAGGATCTTCTCGACGACGACCCACGCGTCCGGAGCGGCGGCACGGAGCCGGCGCAGGTAGCCACGCGGATCGGCGAGCCCGTCGGGGTGGTCGACCCGCAGACCCTGGATGTCGCCCGCCGCGACGAGGTCGAGCAGCAGCCGGTGGGTCTCCTCGAACACCTCGGCATCCTCGACGCGCAGCCCGATGAGGCCGGACACGTCGAAGAACCTCCGGTAGTTCAGCCGGTCGACGGGATCGGACCAGAGGGCCAGGGCGTAGTGCTGCGCATGGACGACGTCGGGCCAGGGCAGCCCGCCGGTGCCGTCGGCGATCGGGTACTCGTGCTCGTGGTACCTGAGCAGGTCGCCGTCGCGGACGAGCTCGCCGTTGGCGACGGCCTGGTCGAGGCCGGTGCCGAGGACCGGCAGCACGAGCCTGCCGTCGTCATCCGCCCAGTCGACGTCGAACCACCGCGCGTAGGGCGACGACGGGCCGTCACGCAGCACCGACCAGAGGGCCGGGTTGGTCGACTCGGGAGCCGGGACTGCCATGTGGTTGGGCACGATGTCGACCACGCAGCCGAGGCCGTGCTCGCGCAGCGAGCCCTGGAGCACCCGCCAGCCGTCCGCGCCGCCCCGCTCGCGCGACAGCCGGCCGTGGTCGACCACGTCGTACCCGTGTCGCGAGCCGAGAGCCGACTCCAGGACGGGCGACAGGTAGACGTGCGTGACGCCCAGGCTCGCCAGGTACGGGACGATCGCCGCGGTGTCGCGGAAGCCGAAGTCGGCCGTGAGCTGGATCCGGTACGTCGACACCGGCGTCGCCACGGTCGTGCTCCTTCGCCTGTCGCCCTTCGCTGCGGTTTCCGCAGGTCCTCAGGTCCTTCGCAGCACGATCATCGACCGTGCCTCGACGTCGATCTGCTGTCCCGCCTTCGTGGTCGGCCGGTAGGTGCCGCTCGGCGTCGCCGTGTCGATCTCGACCTCCCAGGTCTCGCCGAAGCTCTTGTCCGGCAGGGTGAAGGTGAGGTCCTGGTCGTGGGCGTTGAACATCAGCAGGAACGAGTCGTCGCGCACTTTCTCGCCGTACGCGTCGGGCTCGGTGAGCGCGTCGCCGTTGAGGAAGACGCTCAGCGTCTGGCTGAACCCGTCGTTCCAGTCGGTGTCGGTCATCTCCTCGCCGCCGGCGGTGAACCAGGTGATGTCGCGCAGTCCGTCCGGGGTGCCGCGCACCCGCCGGCCCTGGAAGAAGCGGCGGCGCCGGAACACCGGGTGCTCGTGGCGCAGCGCGACGAGGCGGCGGGTGAAGTCGAGCAGCTCGGTGTCGCGGTCCTCGAGGTCCCAGTCGATCCAGGTGATCTCGTTGTCCTGCGCGTAGCCGTTGTTGTTGCCGCCCTGCGAACGCCCGATCTCGTCGCCGTGCGAGAGCATGGGGGTGCCCTGCGAGAGCAGCAGCGTCGCGAGGAAGTTGCGCTTCTGCTTGGCGCGCAACCCGAGGATGTCGGGATCGTCAGTGGGACCCTCGGCGCCGTGGTTCCACGACCGGTTGTCGTCCGTGCCGTCGCGGTTGTCCTCGCCGTTGGCCTGGTTGTACTTGTGGTCGTACGAGACGAGGTCGTCGAGGGTGAAGCCGTCGTGGCAGGTGACGAAGTTGATGGACGCGAACGGGCGCCGGCCGCTCGACTCGTACAGGTCGCTCGACCCGCAGATGCGCGACGCGAACTCGGGCACGTTCGGGGTCTGTCCCCGCCAGAAGTCGCGCACGGTGTCGCGGTAGCGGCCGTTCCACTCGGTCCAGCCCGGCGGGAAGTTGCCGACCTGGTAGCCGCCTTCGCCGACGTCCCACGGCTCGGCGATCAGCTTCACCTGGGAGACCACGGGGTCCTGTTGCACCAGGTCGAAGAACGCCGACAGTTTGTCGACGTCGTGCAGCTCCCTGGCCAGCGCGGACGCGAGGTCGAAGCGGAACCCGTCGACGTGCATCTCGGTGACCCAGTAGCGCAGCGAGTCCATGATGAGCTGCAACGTGTTGGGGTTGCGGACGTTGAGGCTGTTGCCGGTGCCCGTGTAGTCCATGTAGTAGCGGGGGTCGTCGTCGAGCAGCCGGTAGTACGCGGCGTTGTCGAGACCGCGGAAGCACAGGGTCGGTCCCTTGTGGTTGCCCTCGCCGGTGTGGTTGTAGACCACGTCGAGGATCACCTCGATGCCGGCGGCGTGCAGCGCCTGCACCATCTGCTTGAACTCCTGCACCTGCTCGCCGGCCTCACCGGCGAAGCCGTACCTGTTGTGCGGAGCGAGGTAGCCGATCGTGTCGTAGCCCCAGTAGTTGGTCTTGCCGTGCTTCTGCTGCTCCTCGGTCACCACGAACTGGTGCACCGGCATCAGCTCGACGGCGGTCACCCCGAGGGAGGTGAAGTGCTCGACGATCGCCGGGTGCCCCAGCGCCGCGTAGGTGCCCCTGAGGTCCTCGGGCACGCCCGGGTGCCGGACGGTGAGGCCCTTGACGTGCGTCTCGTAGATCACTGACTCGTTGTACGGGGTCTTCGGGTTGCGGTCGTCGGCCCAGTCGAAGTAGGGGTTCACCACGACGGAGCGCATCGTGTACGGCGCGCTGTCGTCATCGTTGCGTGCCGCCGGTTGGTCGAGTCGGTGCGCGAAGACGGCGGGCTCCCACTCGATACCGCCCTCGATCGCCTTGGCGTACGGGTCGAGCAGCAGCTTCGCCGGGTTGCAGCGCTGCCCCTTGGCCGGGTCCCAAGGCCCGTGGACCCGATAGCCGTACCGCTGTCCAGGACCGATGCCGGGCATGTAGCCGTGCCACGTGTACCCGTCGACCTCGGTGAGCTCGTGCCTGGTCTCGGAGCCGCCGTCGTCGAAGAGGCAGAGCTCGACCCGCTCCGCGACCTCGGAGAACACGGCGAAGTTCGTGCCCGCACCCGTGTAGGTCGCGCCACGCGGATACGGCTGTCCTGGCCAGACGGTCATGCCGCGAGACTAGCCGGTCCGCCGCTGTCCGCGATCGTCCGTGGACGGGACGTAACGGTCACCTCTCGCCGTGCTAAGGGGTGGCCGCGCGGGCGATGATCGCCTCGGTGTCGACGCCGCGGGGGAGGGTGCCGAACGTGTGACCCCAGTCACCCCCGAGGCGTGTGGCGCAGAACGCGTCGGCCACCGCCGGGTCGCCGTGCCTGACCAGGAGTGAGCCGGTCAGGACCAGTGCGGTGCGCTCGGCGAGGCGTCGTGCGCGGGCCTCGACACCGGCGAGGTCGGCGAGGTCGGTCAGCAGGTCGGTCACCGCCTTGTCGAGGCGGGCGTCCGCGCCCCTGGCCGACCCGATCTCGATGAGCAGTGCGTCGAGCGTGGACCGGTCGCGGAGCGCGCGGAGCAGGTCGAGCGCGTTGACGCTGCCCGACCCCTCCCAGATCGAGTTGAGCGGCGCCTCGCGGTACAGCCGCGCCATGCCCCACTCCTCGACGTAACCGTTGCCGCCCAGGCACTCCAGCGCCTCGGCGGTGGTGACGGGCGCCCGCTTGCAGACGAGGTACTTGCCGACGGGCAGCCCGATGCGGAGCAGCTCGGACTCGCCCGCGTCGACCGCCGCGGCGAGCCGCAGCAGGAGCGTCGTCGCCGCCTCGGACTCGACGACGAGGTCGGCGAGCACGTTGCGCATCAGCGGTTGGTCGGCGAGCGCCGAGCCGAACACGGTGCGGTGGCGGGCGTAGTGCGCCGCCCGGACCACCGCCTGGCGCATCACCGAGGCGGAGCCTGCGATGCAGTCGAGTCGGGTGGCAGCGACCATCTCGATGATCGTGCGTACGCCGCGGCCCTCCTCGCCGAGCCGCGCCGCGTGCGCGGCGTCGAACTCGACCTCGCTCGACGCGTTCGACCGGTTGCCGAGCTTGTCCTTCAACCGCTGGATGTGGAAGGCGTTGCGGCCGCCGTCCGGCAGCACCCGGGGGAGGACGAAGCAGGTGAGCCCACCGGGCGCCTGGGCGAGGACGAGGAAGACGTCCGACATCGGTGCGGAGCAGAACCACTTGTGCCCGGTGAGGACGTACTCGCCCGCATTGCCCGCGGGCTCCGCGCGCGTGGTGTTCGCGCGTACGTCCGACCCGCCCTGCTTCTCCGTCATGCCCATGCCGGCGAGTGCGCCGGCCTTGCCGTGCGCCGGCGTGAGGCCGGGCTCGTAGCGACCGGACGTCAGCAGCGGTTCCCACGTGGCGGCCAGCGCGGGGTCGACGCGCAGCGCGGGAACCGCCGCGTGGGTCATGGAGACGGGGCACAGGTGACCCTGCTCGACCTGTGACCACAGGTAGAAGCCGGCGGCGCGCGCGACGTGCGCGCCGGCACGCGGCTCGGCCCACGGCCCGCCGGCCAGCCCCCAGCCGACGGCGCGGTCGAGCAGCCGGTGCCACGACGGGTGGAACTCGACCTCGTCGACGCGCGCGCCGCCGCGGTCGTGGGTGCGGAGCTCGGGCGGATGAGTGTTCGCGAGGTCGCCCCAGTCCTGCGCCTCGGCGCTGCCGGTGGCCCTGCCGATCTCGGTGAGCCGGTCGCCCGCCCACCCTGCGCCGTATGCCCCGACCCCCGCGGCGAGGGTCGGGTCGGCGGCGAACGCGTCGTAGTCGTCCGGCGGTGGTACCTGGTTGAGCGGTGCCGTCGACATGCGGTCTCCTCGTGGTCGGCGGGCCGTGGTCGGCGATCCCGACCCGCACGCCGTACCTTAGAGCCCATGGCGACGGCCACCGGTCAACGTCGTGGGATTCGAGCGCTCGTGACCCGCTCACTGGCGCGCCTGTGGGGTGCGCCGTGGTTCCGTCCCGTCCGCCACGCCGGCCTCATCGTCAGGCGCACGGTCGTCGCGCTGTTCCGCTACCGCGTCACCGGCCTCGCGGCCGAGGCGGCCTTCTGGGCGCTGATGTCGCTGCCGCCGCTGGTCCTCGGGCTCATCGGCATGCTCGGCCACTTCCGCAGCTGGCTCGGACCCGACACGCTCAACGCGATCAGGGAATGGATCCTGCACGGCTCCGCCGTCGTGCTGACCGACCGCACCGTCGACGTCGTCGTCGCCCCGATCGTCGACGACGTGTTCCGTGGCGGTTCGGCCGACATCATCTCGATCGGCTTCCTGATCTCCCTCTGGTCCGGCTCGCGCGCGCTCAACGTGTACGTCGACACGATCACGATCGCGTACGGCCTCGCCGGCCACCGCGGGATCGTCAGGACCCGAGCCCTGTCGTTCGCCCTCTACGTCGTCGGGCTCGGGATCGGGCTCGTCGTGCTCCCGCTGCTCGTCGCCGGTCCCACCCTCGTCGAGCAGGCGATCCCGGAGAGCGCTCGCTGGGTGAACATCTTCTACTGGCCCGTCGTCGTGCTGTTCAGCGTGGCGTTCCTCGCGTCGCTGTACTCGATCAGCGTCCCGGTGCGCACGGCGTGGTGGCGCGACCTGCCCGGCTCCGTCGTCGCGATCGTCATCTGGGTCACGGGCAGCTTCTTCCTCCGCGAATACCTCGGCGCCTCGTTCTCCGGCTCGACGATCTACGGGTCGCTCGCCGCCCCCGTCGCCGTGCTCGCGTGGCTCTACCTCACGGCCCTGGCGATCCTCATCGGCGCCTCGCTCAACGCCGAGATCGACAGGGAGTGGCCGTCGCCGAGCACCGCGCAGGCACGCGGCAACGGCCTGCCCGGCCGGCCCGGCGTGAACGTCGACGCGAAATTGCTGTGACACCGGCAGCCGGGGGATCTAGTGTCTGCCTCGAGCAGATACGGCGTACGAGGAGGTGGTGGAAATGGCGGTCTCGTCCCACGTACTGCACGTTCCCGACCACCGGGTCGTGCGACGGTGACAGGCGTCCGGCCCTCCGTCGCCTGTGCCCGTCCTGCCGGAAAGGCACCTTCTCATGTCAGCTCCCACGTTCAGCTCGCTCGGCTGGGACGCCGAGCGAGCGGCGGCGTTCGCCGCCCTCGATGACGACTCACTGACACCGGCCCGGGTCACCAGGGTCGACCGCGGCGGCTGCGACCTGCTGACCGCCGACGGCCCCTGGCGCGCCACGTACGGATCCGGCGTCCTCACCACCCTGCCCTGCACCGGCGACTGGATCGGCGCGCGACGCTGGCCCGATGACCGCGTGACCATCGAGGTCGTGCTCGAGCGACGCACGCTCGTCCAACGTGTCGTGGTCACCCCCGGGCAGTCGGCCAGCCAGCCGCTCGTCGCCAACGTCGACGTCGTCCTGATCGCGGAGGGCGCGGTCCCCGACCCCGATCTCGGCCGGCTCGAACGGCTGCTCGCGGTCGCCTGGGAGAGCGGCGCCGCCCCGGTCATCCTGCTCACCAAGGCCGACCTCGCCGGCGACGCGATCGACGTACTCGTCGACGACGTCGTCGCCATCGCGCCCGGTGCGCCCGTCCACGCGGTGAGTTCCGTCACCGGCGACGGTCTCGAAGGCGTCCGCGAGCACCTCGGCCCGGGACGGACGGCCGCGCTGCTCGGCGCCTCCGGCGTCGGGAAGTCGACACTCGTGAACGCACTCGCCGGCGTCACGGTCATGGCCACGCGCATGCTGCGGGCCGACGGCAAGGGCAGGCACACGACGGTGACCCGCGAGCTGATCCCGCTGCCCGACGGCACGGTGCTCGTCGACACCCCTGGACTGCGCAGCATCGGCCTCAACGTCGCCAGGGAGAACGTCGGCCGCGTCTTCGCGGACATCGAGGAGCTGGCGTCCCGATGCCGGTTCGGTGACTGCACCCACGAGGTCGAGCCCGACTGCGCCGTGCGCGCCGCGCTCGACGCGGGCGAGCTGGCCGAACGCCGCATGCGCAGCTGGCGCAAGCTGCAACGCGAGGCGCTGTACCAGCAGGCAAGGGTCGACCAGCGCCTCCGGGCCGAGCGCCGCAAGGAGCAACTGCGCCGCGGACGCGAGGCGCGAGACGCCAGGGGCCGCGCCCGTCGCTGAATGCGCGGCTGCCCAGGTGCCGCCTTCCGCAGGCGCACCACGAGGTACAGACTGTGCGCATGCAGTTCCGTGACCGAGCGGATGCGGGAAGGCAGCTGGGACTCGCGGTGGAGCTGTACCGCGACACCCGGCCCGTCGTCGTCGGACTCGTGCGCGGAGGTGTGGTCGTCGCCGCCGAGGTGGCGCGCGCGCTCGATGTCCCGGTCTACGCGACCCTCGTGCGCAAGCTCGGTCATCCCTGTTATCCCGAGCTCGGACTCGGCGCCATCGCAGAGGACGGCGTCCCCGTCTGGAACGAGCCGGTGCTCGGCCAGGCACCGAGCACCGAGTCCGCCAGGTACGGCATCCTCGCGCGCGAACGAGCCGAGATGAAGCGCCGGCTGGCGTGCTTCACGTCGGGGCTGCTGCCGGACTCCCTCGACGGCCGCACCGTGCTGCTCGTCGACGACGGCCTGGCGACGGGCGGGTCGGCCCGCGCCGCGGTCGGCTTCGTACGGCGGCGCAGGCCGGCGAAGCTCGTGCTGACCGTCCCCGTCGGGTCTCCCGACGCGGTACACCTGCTGCGCGACGTGGTCGACGACCTCATCACCCTCGTGACCCCGGCCGATTTCGAGTCCGTCGGGCGCTGGTACGACAGTTTCGAGCAGTGTGACGACGCCGGCGTGTTCGCTGCGTTAGGGCATGATCACGGACTGCGGTCGCGCTGAATTCATTCGGAACCGGCGTGTTGATCGCGGCGTCCCACGCTTCGTATCGTCGAACCTCACACACCGGGGGAGACACAAAAGTGCGTGACCTACAGCTGCTGATGTCCGCGAGCGCTCGCTGGAGCGATTCTGCCGCATGCAGCACCGTATCGGCCGACCTGTTCTTCGACAGCGAGGGCGAGACGCGAGAAGGACGCGAAATCCGTGAACGGGCCGCGAAGGCGGTCTGCGCCGGCTGTCCGGCTCTCGCCGTCTGCCTCGACTTCGCCGTCGACCGTCCCGGCCTGCACGGCCTGTGGGGCGGCATGAACGGCCGTGAGCGTGCGGCAGAGCGCCGGCGCCGGTCGAGATCGGTCGCGGCGGCCTAGACCTCCCCGGCGGGCAAACCACAACAGACCCGGCGCATCGGCGCGTGGATTCGAACCCGCGCCGGTGCGCCTCCAAACGTGCCGCGACGCCCTGTGCCACTGTGACCTCGAGGTTCCTCGCGAACAGGGGAGCGACCGTGGCCGAGATCGTTTGTCCGCACTGTCATGCGACGGTGCCAAGAGACGGTGCCTTCTGCCCGCGGTGCAGGAGCTTCATCGGGTCCGGCGTCGCCGCTGAGGGCGCCTCGCGACGGACCGTCGAGCCCGCGGCCGTCACGGGGCGCCGCGCGGAGGCGCTCGCCGAGGAGTCGACCGCCGAGCCCGTCTCCGCGGGTCCCCAGGACACGGGTACCAGGCACACCGAGGTGAGGGACGTCGTCGAGGAAGCCGTCCGCTCGTCGATGGCCACGAAGCGCGGCAACCGGATCGCGCTCGACGACGACCCCGGTGACGACCCGTATCCCTCCGACTCCGCGGTCGCCCGGCGCCGACGTCCCGCGGGCGCCGGGTCGCCGCGCAGCCGTCGTCCCGGTGGGAGCGACGGCACGAGGATGCCTCCGGGTCGCGACGACGGCCCGCCACCGCTGGCCAGGTTCGTCGCCTGGATCCTCGCCGTTCCCGACCGGGTCCGCACCACCTCCAGGCGGCTCGGGGCCCTGCCCGTCGTCGTCCTCGTCGTGGTCCTGGCGCTGCTCGCGTCCGGTGGTCTCCTGTACGCGGTCGGCGCGTTCGACAGCAGACCCGACACCAAGCCGGTGGCGAAGAGCCCGGTGCGGGTGCTCGCACCGGCGTCCTTCAAGGCGTCGTGCGCGGCCAAGCCGAGCACGACCGCGGCGGGCAAGAAGGTGACGTTCGGCGCGAAGCACCTGGTCGACGGCGAGACCACCACCGGCTGGCGGTGTCCTGGCGACGGCAGCAGGCAGCAGGTGACGTTCTCGTTCGCCGAACCGGTCGAGGTGACCAAGGTGGCGCTCGTCCCCGGCTGGGCGACGAAGGACCCCACCAGCAAGGCCGACAGGTTCGCCGAGAACGGCGCCCCGACCGCCGTCGCCTGGCGGTTCGACAAGACGTCGGTCAAGCAACGCATCGCCAGGCCGGAGCCGGCGTGGGCGACGATGACCCTCGACGCCCCCGTGACGACCCGCGCGGTGACCATGAGCATCGACGCGGTCCGCAAGGGCGAGCGGCGCGCGATGGTCGCGGTGAGCGAGATCCGCATCTACGGACGTTGATTCGCGGGCCCTGCCCGATCGCGGCGAAGGACACGTGTCGTTCTCATGCCGAGATGGTGTGATCTGGCGGTCACTTTCGGTATAGTCGCTCTTCGCCACCTCTTCTCTCTCGGGGCGAGAAGAGGTGGCTTTTTCATCCCCGCCGTCTAGTTGACGATTCAAGCGTCGAGCTACGCTGAGCCCAGGACCACGACGCAGGGGGCGCTCATGTCCGACGAACGGACCCCGGGCACGCGGATGCCGGTGCTCTATCTCAGCCACGGCGCGCCGCCGCTCGCCGACGACGCCGTGTGGACCCGCGAGCTCGCCGACTGGGCGGGACGGTTCCCGCGGCCGCGCGCGGTGTTGATGGTCTCCGCGCACTGGGAGGAGTCGCCGCTCACGCTCGGCGCGACGTCGACGGTGCCCCTGACGTACGACTTCTGGGGCTTCCCGCAGCGCTACTACGACGTCGAGTACCCGGCACCGGGGGCGCCGGAGCTCGCCGCCGCCGTCCGCCGGCTGCTGCACTCGCCCGAGTACCCGGTGCACGACGATCCCAGGCGCGGGCTCGACCACGGCGCGTACGTGCCGCTCGTCGAGATGTACCCGGACGCCGACGTGCCGGTGCTCCAGGTGTCGATGCCGACGCTGGAGCCGGAGACACTGTTCAGGCTGGGACGCGGCCTGGCGCCGCTGCGCGACGACGGCGTGCTGGTCGTCGGCAGCGGGTTCACGACGCACAACCTGCACGAGACCGACATGAGCCGGGGGAGTGACATCGCTCCGCCGACGTGGTCGACCGAGTTCGACGACTGGGTCGACGGCGCGGTCGCCGCGACCGACGTCGACGCGCTGCTCGACTTCCGGCGCAAGGCACCCGCCGCGCACCGGGCACATCCGCGTACGGAGCACTTCGCGCCGCTGTTCGTCGCTCTCGGCGCGGGCGTCGAGACGCTGCGCTCGAGCGAGGCTGTCATCGACGGCTACTGGTACGGCCTGGCGAAGCGCTCGTTCCAGTTCGACTGATCAGCGATGGTGCTTCACCTCGTGGAGATGGACTTCACCTCGTCCCTGCACGAGGTGAAGTCAACGCTGATCACGTTAACCTCGATTGTTCACGTGGGGTGGTGACGTGTTTCTGACTTCGTGACGCACTTTGGCGTTGGATTAGCCAACATCGTCGGGGTTCTGGGTGGGTTGAGTCTGTCGTTCTTGGCGGTGGGTGGCAAGCCGGTGTAGCCGGGCTTGCTCGAGGCCGGCCTGG
>WHST01000040.1 GCA_009379955.1 Streptosporangiales bacterium
ACGGGTGCGCTGCGAGGGTCGTCGGTGGAGCTTCACCTCACCGACGTGGACTTCACCTCGTCCCGGCACGAGGTGAAGTCCACGTTGATCACGTGCACGTGATCAAACGGTGCGGGCGGCGAGCCTATTGACGATTCAGTGCCAGGCGTGGCTATGACGACGCCTGCCACTGACAAGTCGAGAAGGACCGGCTCAGATGCGGGCGCGGCGGCCCAGACGGTCGTCGTCGAGGAGGACGACGGCACGGGGCTCGATGCGCAGCCAGCCGCGGTTGGCGAAGTCGGCGAGCGCCTTGTTCACGGTCTCGCGGGACGCCCCGACGAGCTGGGCGAGCTCCTCCTGGGTGAGGTCGTGCTCGACGTGGATGCCCTCGGCGGAGGTGCGGCCGAACTTCCGCGACAGCACGAGCAGCTGCCGGGCGACGCGGCCGGGGACGTCGGTGAACACGAGGTCGGCCATCAGCTCATTGGTGCGGCGCAGGCGCTGGGCGAGCGCGCGCAGTAGTTGCATGGCGACGTCGGGGTGGGCGCTGATCCAGGGCCGGAGCTCCTTGTGGGCCAGCGCGGCGAGCTCGCTGTCGGAGACGGCGACGGCCGAGGACGTGCGGGGGATGGGGTCGAAGAGCGACAGCTCGCCGAACATCTCGCCGGGTCCGATGACGGCCAGCAGGTTCTCGCGGCCGTCGGCGGAGGCCTTGACGAGCTTCATCTTGCCGGTGAGGACGACGTAGACCTTGTCGCCCTCGGTACCCTCGCGAAACAGGGTTTCCCCGCGATGAACACGCACCGAGCTGAGCTTGTCCTGCAGCTCAGCTGCGCTCTCCTCGCCCAGACCGGCGAAAAGCGGAGCGCGACGCAGCGTCTCGATGTCCACCCTGACTCCTCACCTCGGCCCGATTACGACTCCACAGTGTCCCACCTCGGGTCGTCGGTGCAGAAACGTAGGGTGTCGGTGTGCCCACGACGTCCACTCCCCGTGCCCGGCGCGCGCGGTTCGAGCGCGAGACCAGGCTGGGTCTCGTCCGCCGCGCCCGCCGCATCAACCGCGAGCTCGCCGAGACCTACCCCGATGCGCACTGCGAGCTCGACTTCGAGTCGCCGCTGCAGCTGCTCGTCGCCACCGTCCTGTCGGCGCAGACCACCGACAAGAAGGTCAACGAGGTCACGCCGGTGCTGTTCGCGCGCTACCACACGGCCGACGACTACGCCGCGGCCGACCCGGCCGAGATGGAAGTGATCATCAAGCAGACCGGGTTCTTCCGGGCGAAGACGAAGTCGGTGATGGGCCTCGGCGCCGCGCTGGTCGAGCGGCACGGCGGGGAGGTGCCGCGCACCATGGACGAGCTCGTGAAGCTGCCGGGCGTCGGCCGCAAGACCGCCAACGTCGTCCTCGGCAACGCGTTCGACGTCCCTGGGCTCACCGTCGACACCCACTTCTCCCGGCTGACCCGCCGCTTCGGCTGGACCACCGAGACCGACCCGGTGAAGATCGAGTACGAGGTCGCCGAGCTCATCCCCCGCAAGGAGTGGACGATGCTGTCGCACCGGCTCATCTGGCACGGGCGTCGCGCCTGCCACTCCCGCCGTCCCGCGTGCGGTGCCTGCGTCCTCGCCGCCCTGTGCCCCTCGTACGGTGAGGGCGAGCTCGACCCGGAGAAGGCCCGCCTGATGCTCAAGTCGCCGAGCCAGGTGGTGGCCACGCCGTGAGACCGGCGGCGGGCAGGCGGACGGGTGCGGCAGCAGCGGCGCTCGTCCTGCTGGCCGGCTGCGGTCCGGTGTCCGGTGGCGGCGCAGCCCCGACGACGTCCGCGTCGTCACGACCGGTCGCCTCGTCCGCGTCCGCCTCGGTCCGTGCGGCGGCGAAGCTCGAGCGCTGCCCCGCCGTCCGGGCGGCGCCGCCCGGCACGAAGGGGCCGTCGCTGCCCGCGGTACGCCTGCCGTGTCTCGACACCGGCCCCACCGTGCCGCTCGGCGGCCTCCGTGGCCCCCTCGTGGTCAACCTGTGGGCCACCTGGTGCGACCCCTGCCTGGAGGAGATGCCGCTGTTCCAGCGCCTCCACGCGGCGGCGGGGGAGCGGGTCCGTGTGCTCGGTGTCGCGACGAAGGACCGCAGTCCCGACGCCGCCCTGCAGTTCGCCGGCGAGGTCGACCTGCGTTATCCGTCGGTCTACGACCGCGACGGTGCGGTCCTGCGAACGGCAAGGGCGGGCACCGGCCTGCCCGTCACCCTGTTCGTCGACCGGGCGGGCCGGGTCGTCCACCGCAAGATCGGCCCGTACACCGCGTACGACCAGCTGACCACCGACGTCCGCGACCACCTGGGGGTACGTCCATGAGCGCGCCGGACTGGTTGCAGCCGCTCGTCGACGCGTCGCGCGACGTCCTGCCCGAGGAGCTCAGCCGTTACCGCCCGACCGGCGACGGCGGACGCAAGGCCGCGGTGCTGATCCTGTTCGGGGAGGGCCAAGACGGACCCGACGTCCTGCTCGTCCAGCGCAGCGACGGCCTGCGGGCGCACGCGGGTCAGCCCGCGTTCCCCGGCGGCGCCGAGGAGCAGGGCGACGGCGGGCCGGTCGGGGCGGCGTTGCGGGAGGCCCAGGAGGAGACCGGGCTCGACCCGGGAGGTGTCGAGGTCCTCGCCGAGCTGCCGACGCTGGCCCTGCCGGTGAGCGCGTTCGTCGTCACGCCGGTCATCGGGTGGTGGCGCGAGCCGACCGAGGTCCGGGCGGTCGATCATGGCGAGATCGCCGCGGTCGCACGGGTGCCGGTGGCCGAGCTCGTCGACCCGGCCAACCGGTTGCGGATCCGGCATCCCGCGGGTCACATCGGCCCGGCGTTCCGCGTCCGCGACATGCTGGTCTGGGGTTTCACCGGCGGCCTGCTCGACCGCGTGCTCGAGCTCGGCGGCTTCGCGCGGCCGTGGCTCGACGAGGCGCGCGTCGAGGACCTCCCCGAGGACCGGCTCGCGCTGTCGTTGCGCACCGCGCCGCCGGACTACGACCTGTAAGGGCCGGAGCTTTCGCCGTCTTTTCACCTGCCTCGGGTACGGTGCCGAGGTGAGCGGTGACCTCCTCGACCTGGTGCTGGGCTTCCTCGCCGTGGTCTTCGCCGTCTCCGGGTTCCGGCAGGGAGTGGTCGCGGGCTTCCTCAGCCTCCTCGGGTTCTTCGGCGGCGGCGTCCTGGGCGCGCAGGTCTCGCCCGCCGTGTCGTCCGCACTCGCCGAACCAGGCACCGGCCAGTCCATGGTGGCCGTCGCCTGCGTGTTCGTCGCGGCGGCGCTCGGTCAGCTCCTCGCGTCCGCGATCGGCTACGCCCTGCGCGAGCGCATCCGCTGGCAGTCCGCCCGCGCCGTCGACTCCGCCTGCGGTTCGCTGCTCTCGGTGGTCGCGTTGCTGCTCGTGGCCTGGCTGGTCGGCACGGCCGTGGTGCAGGCGCCGTTCCCGACCCTCTCCCACCAGGTCAAGCACTCCGCGATCCTGCGCATGGTCGACGGGATCATCCCCGACGTCGCGCGCAGCTGGTTCAGCGAGTTCCGCCGCGCGGTCGGGCAGTCCGCGTTCCCGCAGGTGTTCGGCGGGCTCGGGCCCGACCGGACGGTCGAGGTGAGCCCGCCCGACCCGGAGGTGGCCGACAACCCGGGCGTGAAGCGCGCGCTCCGCAGCGTCGTCAAGGTCGAGGGCGTGGCGCCGCAGTGCTCGCGCACGATCGACGGCTCTGGGTTCATCTACGCGCCGCAGCATGTGATGACCAACGCGCACGTCGTCGCCGGCGTCCGCGGCGGACCAGAGGTGATGGTCGGCGGCGAGTCGCACCGCGCCAGGGTCGTGCTCTTCGACGAGCGCCGCGACGTCGCCGTCCTGTACGTCCCCGGCCTCCGCCGCGCGTCGCTGCCGTTCGACGGCGAGGCACGCCAGGGTGGCAACGCCGTCGTCGCCGGGCACCCGGGCGGCGGTCCGCTGACCGTCGGCGGCGCGCGCATCAGGTCGAAGGAGAACGCGCGCGGCCCCGACATCTACCAGCACACCGAGACGATCCGCGAGGTGTACTCCATCCGCGCGACCGTCCGGCCCGGCAACTCGGGCGGGCCGCTGCTCACGCCGAGCGGCCAGGTCTACGGCGTGGTGTTCGCGGCCGCCGTCGACGACCCGCAGACCGGCTACGTGCTGACGGCCGACGAGGTGAGCTCGTCCGCCCGCAGGGCCCGCAACGCGACGGAGCCGGTCAGCACCAAGACCTGCGACTGACCGGTCAGCGATCGGGCTCGGCGTCGCCGAGCCAGGTGAGGATCGCGTCGGTCACCGCCTGGGGGCTCTCCTCGTGGGGGAAGTGGCCCGCGCCGTCGATCAGCCGCCAGCGGTACGGCGCCTCGACATGCTGGGCGGACGACGCGGCGGCGCCCGGGTGGACGAGCGGGTCGCGGGCGCCGTGCAGCACCAGGGTCGGGACGCGGACGGGGAGACGTCGCAGGCGCTGTCCGAAGCGCACGCCGTCGGGTCGTACGGTCGAACGGCCGAGCCACCGGTGGTACTCCAGGGCGCTGTGCGCGACGTGCGGCACCCGCATCGCCTCGGCGTAACGCCGCGCGACCTCGGGCTCGGGCCAGTCACCGCTCGACCAGTCGCGCAGGAGCGCCCGGACCAGGCTGCCGTCGTGCGCCGTGAGCCGGCGTTCGCCCAGCCACGGCACCTGGAACTCCAGCTCGTGCCGGACGGCGCGGACGCTGTGTGGCACGCGGCTCACGGCCGCCTTGAACCGCAGCGGGTGCGGCGCGGCGACCGCGACGAGGCGGTTCACCACCTTGGCGTGCAGCGCGGCAGCCGTCCAGGCGCCCAGGCCGCCCCAGCCGTGCCCGACGAACACGGCGTTGGCCTCGCCGAGGGCGCGGACGAGCCCCGACATGTCGTCGGCGAGCGTCGGCAGGTCGTACCCGCGCGGCGGCTTGTCGCTGGCGCCGTAGCCGCGCAGGTCAGGGGCGGCGACCCGGTACCCGGCCGCGGCGAACGCCGGCAGCTGGTGCCGCCAGGTCCACCAGAACTCGGGGAACCCGTGGAGCAGTACGACGAGCGGGCCGTCGCCGGCCTCGGCGAGGTGGAAGCGGGTGCCGTTGGCGCTGACCGTGCGGTGCCTCCACGGACCGGGCACCAGGACGCTCCGCTCGTCCGGCGTGCCCGCCATCTCAGTGGTCGGGCGGGCCCACGGCGGGACGGGTGCTCGCCGGACCCACCTCCTGGCGCCGCGGCGGCGAGCCGATCTCGTCCTTGAGCGCCTTGGCCCAGGTGACGTCGTCCTGCAGCGTCTGCTTGGTGCGTGCGATCTTCGTCATCTTGTCGAGGCGCGACTTGCCGAGCAGGGCGAGGATCGCCGCGCCGAGCAGGTAGACGCCGCCGACGATGAGGAACGACCAGCCGAGCGTGATGCCCAGCGCGTGGATGCCGAATGCGCTCGCGACGGAGAGGAAGATCAGCGCGAAGTAGCCGAGGAACGCGGCACCGCCGAACATCCCGGCGCCGAGACCGGCCTGCTTGGCGTCGTTCTTGAGCTCCGCCTTGGCGAGCTCGATCTCCGCCTTGACGAGGACCTGCACCTGAGCGGTCGCCTCGGCGACGAGCTCGCCGAGACTCTTCTCGCTCTGCCGTGCCTGCGTCATCGGTACCTCCCAGCGTGGAGTCTTGCCCATCGAGACGACGATGTCATGCCGCCGCGCGTCTTTGCCTCCGGGTCAGTACCCGTAGCAGTATCGCCGCCAGCACCGAGGCCGCGAACGAGGCGAGCAGCACCGACGCCTTGACCAGGTCGATCCGCTCCGTCCCGCCGTACGCGAGCTCGCCGATCAGCAGGGACACCGTGAAGCCGATTCCCGCCAGCAGCGAGACCGCGGCGAGGTGCCCCCAGTTCAGGTCGGCGCCGAGCCGGGCGAGGCCGAGGCGTACCGACAGCCAGGCACCGCCGAGCACGCCGACGATCTTGCCCACGAGGAGACCGGCGACCACCCCCAGCGCCACCCGGTCGGCGGCGAGGTCGGCGAACATCCCCGCCGAGAGCGGCACCCCGGCCGCCAGGAGCGCGAACGCGGGGACGGCGAACCCGGCGGAGACCGGCCGGAGCCGGTGCTCGAGCCGGTCCGCGGGCGATTCCGCCTCACCAGGGTCGACACGCACCCGGGTCAGCAGGCCGACGGCGACGCCGGCCACCGTCGCGTGGACGCCGCTCTCGTGGACGAGCGCCCACGCCACGACGGCGATCGGCACGTACACGAACCACGCCGTCACCCGGTACCGCTGCAGCAGGCCGTACGCCGCGAGCAGGACGGCGGCGCCGAGCAGCGGCACGAGGTTCAGCTGCTCGGTGTAGAAGACCGCGATGACGGCGATCGCGCCGAGGTCGTCCACCACCGCGAGGGTGAGCAGGAAGACCCGCAGGGCGACGGGGAGACGACTGCCGGTCACGGCGAGCACCGCCAGCGCGAACGCGATGTCGGTGGCCATCGGGATCGCCCACCCCTCGCCGGCACCCGGCGTGCCCGCGCTCACCGCGAGGAAGACGAGCGCGGGCACCGCCATGCCCGCGACGGCCGAGATGACCGGCAGGGCAGCGGACGCCGGATGCCGGAGCTCGCCGACGACCAGCTCACGCTTCACCTCGAGCCCCGCGACCGCGAAGAAGATCGCCAGCAGGCCGTCGGCCGCCCACTGGTGCAGGGTGAGGTCGAGGTGGACCGCGCTCGGGCCTACCGTCGCCGACGTGAGCGCGGCGTACGACGCGGCCCACGGGGAGTTCGCCCAGACCAGCGCCGTGACCGTCGCGACGAGCATGATGGTGCCGCCCACGGTCTCGGTGCGGAGCGCCTCGGCGAGATGGCGCGCCGCCGTGGCCGACTGGCGGGCGGGGAACATCGCTACGGCACGCTTGCGCACGGTCTCCTCTGTCGGTGGACGTCACGTCGTCGTTGCCGACCAGGCTTCCCGGCGCTCCAGTTCTAGCCTATCGATAGGGTCCCGAGAGACAGCACACGAGGAGGCCTGGAATGGCAGAGCAAGCGGTCGTCGGCGTGACCGGCCTGGCGGTCATGGGTCGCAACCTCGCCAGGAACCTCGCGAGGAACGGCTTCTCGGTCGCGGTGCACAACCGCACGTCGTCACGCACGACGGAGCTCGTCGAGCGGTTCGGGCACGAGGGCACGTTCGTGCCATCCGCCACGATCGAGGAGTTCGTCACCTCGCTGGAACGGCCGCGCAAGGTCCTCGTCATGGTCAAGGCGGGCGCGCCGACCGATGCGGTCATCGACGAGCTCGTCCCGCTGCTCGACGCGGGCGACATCGTCATCGACGGCGGCAACGCGTGGTTCGAGGACACCCGCAGGCGCGAGAGTGCCCTGCGCGCGCACGGCCTCCACTTCGTCGGCGCGGGCGTGTCGGGCGGTGAGGAGGGCGCGCTCAACGGCCCGAGCATCATGCCGGGCGGCTCGGCCGAGTCGTACGAGTCACTCGGGCCGCTGTTCGAGAAGATCGCCGCGCAGGTCGACGGCACGCCGTGCTGCACGCACGTCGGCGCCGACGGCGCCGGGCACTTCGTCAAGATGGTGCACAACGGCATCGAGTACGCCGACATGCAGCTCATCGCCGAGGCCTACGATCTGCTCCGCTCCGGCCTCGGCATGGCACCCGACGAGCTCGCCGGGGTGTTCCGCGACTGGAACGAGGGCGACCTCGAGTCGTTCCTCATCGAGATCACCGCTGAGGTGCTCGGCCACGTCGACGCCGCGACCGGGTCGCCGTTCGTCGACGTCGTCGTCGACCAGGCGGAGGAGAAGGGCACCGGACGCTGGACTGTGCAGAACGCGCTCGAGCTCGGCGTGCCCGTCACGGGAATCGCCGAAGCGGTGTTCGCGCGGTCGCTGTCAGGTCACCCGGAGCAGCGCGAGGCCGCGCGCGGCGTGCTGCCCGGTCCGAAGACGGAGACGTTGGTCGACCGCAACGGGTTCGTCGACGACGTGCGCAAGGCCCTGTACGCGTCGAAGGTCGTGGCGTACGCGCAGGGGTTCGACCAGATCCAGGCTGGGTCCGACGCGTTCGGCTGGACGGTCGACCGCGGGGCGATGGCGACGATCTGGCGCGGCGGCTGCATCATCAGGGCGCGCTTCCTCGACCGCATCCGCGAGGCGTACGACGAGAACGGCGCGCTGTCGTCGCTGCTCGTGGCGCCGTACTTCCGCGACGCCCTCGCCGAGGGTCAGGAAGCGTGGCGCCGGGTCGTCGCCGACGCCGCCAGGCTGGGTGTTCCCGTGCCCGGGTTCTCGTCAGCGCTGAGCTACTACGACGCGCTGCGCCGCGACCGGCTGCCCGCGTCGCTGCTCCAGGGCCTGCGCGACTTCTTCGGGGCGCACACGTACCGCCGCGTCGACCGCGCGGGCACGTTCCACACCGACTGGCCCAACGACCGTGCGGAGTCGGAGCAGTAGCGGAGTCTCGTGGGTCAGACCACGTCTTCCAGCACCGCGCCGGGTCCTGGGCGGGGCTCGGTGTCCCGTGCGCTCAGGCCGCCGTGTCCCGCCTCGCAGGTCAGCTCGGCGCTCACGACCGCACCGCAGTCCTGGTGCGTGACGACGACGGCGGGCCCGCTGTCGTCGGCCAGGTATCGGTCGCCCCACTGCATCAGCGCGACCAGCGCAGGGAACAGGTCGCGCCCCTTCTCGGTGAGCCGGTACTCGAAGCGCTCGCGGTGCCCTGTCTTCCGGTACGGGTGCCGCACGAGTAGGTCATGCTCGACCAGGGTCTGCAGCCGGACCGCGAGGACGTTGCGGGCCACGCCGAGGTTGCGCTGCAGGTCCTCGAAACGCCGGACGCCGTAGAACGCCTCCCGCAGGATGAGCAGCGTCCAGCGTTCACCGACGACGGTCAGGGTGCGCCCGATGGAGCAGTTGTCGCTGCGGTAGCGAGATCTCTGATGCATGGGCTCACCGGATGGTCTGGGTTGACAGTCGAGACTCAGCCTACCTACGGTACAGCTGAGTTGCATTCAGCAACTCAGTGCGACCAGGAGGCCCGGCATGCCGATGCTCGACGCGTACATCCCCGAGGGCGCACTCTCCGCCGAAGCGGAACGGAATCTGCTCACCGAGCTCACGACGATCCTGTTGACCTGGGAAGGCGCCGATCCGCGGAACGCGGCGGCGCGGTCGATCGCATGGGTCTTCCTGCACCGGCCCACGGCGGTCCTCGTCGGCGGCGAGGCGACCGGCGAACCGCGGTACAAGATCGTCGCCACGGTGCCGGAAGGACAACTCGACGACGAGCGGCGAGGGGGCATGGTCGCGGCCGTCACCGACGCGGTCCTGAAGGCCGAGGGTGCCACGCGGAAGCGCGACGCCCTGCGCGTCTGGGTCTTCACCCAGGAGGTCCCGGACGGCAGCTGGGGCGCCGGCGGTCGGATCCAACGGCTTGCCGACATCGCGGGTTTCGTCCTGGGCGACGAAGCGGCCGGCGAGGCACACGCCAGGGCGCAGCTGAGCGCCGCGCGCTCCTGACGGGGCACACCGCGCCGGGCCTCAGCCGAGGATCGCGCGGACGAGCAGGGCGACGCTCGCCAGGCCCGAGATCACGAGCACGGCGACGCGGGTGCGTCGCGGGTCGAGCACCCGGACGGCCCAGCGCGACGCGAGGGCGCCGACCGCGATGCCGGGGAGCAGCAGCGCGGCGGTACGCACCTCGGCGGTGCCGATCTGCCCGGTCACGGCGAGCCCGGCCACCGAGAGCGCTGTGCCGGCGAAGAAGAACGTGGAGAGGTTCGCGCGCAGCCCTTCGCCGTGCCACGACTGCATGAGCCATGCCACCGGCGCCGCGCCCGTCGAGACGGCGGTGCCCATCACGCCGGAGACCGCGCCGGCCCCGATCAGCGTGGGACGGGAGATCACCGGGCGCAGGCCGAGCACTGACAGCAGGACGGCGACGAGCACGGTGACGCCGAAGAACGCCTCCAGGCCGCGGGTCGGCAGGACGATCAGGATGGTGACGCCGAGCACCGTGCCGGGTACCCGGCTGACCATCGCCCAGCCGAGCTCGCGGAACTCCAGCGACCGGCGGCCGGCGAACGCGAGCACGCTCGTCAGCACGACGGCGATGAGGAGCAGCGGGCCGGGGACGAGGTCGGGGTCGAGCAGCGCCAGCAGGGGGGCGCAGAGCAGGCCGAGTCCGAAGCCGAGGCTGCACTGCAGGCAGGAGCCGGCGGCGAGGGCGAGGGAGGCGAGGAGGTAAGGCGTCAGCTCCATCTACTGCCGGCCCGACGCCACGTAAGAACCTCCTACGCAGACATGCTAGGTCGGCGGTTCGCGGGCCGCCGTAAGACGTGGCGAACCGCACAGGGGGCGTACGGTCAGCGATGCGCGAGCCGGATGACGTCGTCGAGGTCGTCGCGGGCCGCCGCCGGATCGGGTCCTGGCCACAGGCCGACGCTGTGCACGCCCGCCTCCTCGAGCGCCGCGATGTGCGCCACGGCGTCGTCGAGCGTGCCGATCGGCCCGATCTCCTGCCACCAGTCGGACGGGATCGCGGCGAGGACGTCCTTGCCGCGGTCGGCGTACAACGCGGCGAGGTCGTCGTAGAACGGCAGTGCCCGCAGCTCGGTGTTGGGGTCGTCGAGCAGCATGGCCAGCCACGGGACCATGTCGCGGTACGCGTCGGCGCGGTCGTGCTTGACGCACATCGCGGAGAACGCCGCGACGTGGAAGCCGTCCGGGTGTCCGGCCTGCTCCAGTGCCCTGCGTACGTGGGTCGGGCTGGCCGGCTCGGCGAGCACGACCCCGCCGGCGACCCGGCCGGCGAGCGCGAGCGACTTCGGGCCGCGCACCCCGGCGAGCAGCGGGGGCACGGTCGTCGGTGGTCGTTCGAGTCGTACCTGGTCGAGCGTGACGTACCGGCCGTCGACGGTCACCGTCTCCCCGGCGAGCAGCCGGCGGACGGCCGTCATCACCTCGTCGAGCGCGGTCAGCGGCGACGCCGGACGCGCGCCCATCTGGCCCATCCACGCCTGCACGCCGTGCCCGATGCCGGGGAGCACACGACCCGGCGCCAGCTCGCACAGGGTGGCGATCTCCATCGCCGTGACGGCGGCGTTGCGCGACACCGCGGGCAGGACACCGATCCCGACGGTGAGCCGTTCGGACACCGCGAGCGCCGCCGCCGCGAGGCTCACGCCCGCGGTGTAGAAGACGTCCTCGATGACCCACAGCTCGTCGGCGCCGCCGTCGTCGAGCAGTCGTGCGAAGTCGTGCACGAGCGCGGGCGGGAAGGTGCGGGGGAAGCACATCCCCACCGCGGCACGGTTGTCGGTCATCGGATACCCCGTCTCGTCGGCCCGGCAGGACACACCGAGCATGCCACCAGCCGCCGACACGTGCCGATTTCCCCGTCTCCGCTTGGGGTCCCCGGTCGTGGTGCTGGCACCTGCTGGGGTCCCCGGTGGTGGTGCTGGCACCTGCCGGGGTCCCCAGCGGTGGTGTCGGCACCTGCGCAGGGTGCGGCCGCGGTCGACCTCAGACGTCGAGGACCGTGCGGAGGTACGGGTTGTCGAAGGAGCGACCGGGGTCGAGCTCGTCACGCAGCGCCGTGAAGTCGCCGAAGCGCGGATAGAGGTCGCGCAGCCGTGCTGCGTCGAGGCCGTGCAGCTTTCCCCAGTGCGGCCGTCCGTCGACGGCGGCGACGATGTCCTCGACGGCGGCGAAGTAGCGCTCGTGCGGAAGTCGCGGGTACTGGTGCACTGCGATGTACGCGGTGTCGCGTCCGTACGCCGTCGACAGCCAGACGTCGTCGGCGGCCGCGAACCGCACCTCGACGGGGAACGGGATCCGTTCACCGCTCGTGTCGATCCACTGCCTGATCCCGAGGAGGACGTCGGTGATCGCGGCGCGAGGGACGGCGTACTCCATCTCGAGGAAGCGCACGCGCCTCGGTGAGGTGAACACCCGGTACGACGTGTCGGCGTACTCCCGCGCGGACAAAGCACGTGCGCTGACGGTGTTGATCGCGGGCGTCAGGCGCGGGGCGGCGGCGCAGAGCCGGTTGACGAGGCCGAAGACCGTGTTGGAGAGCAGCTCGTCGTCGAGCCAGCCGCGGAACGCGGGCACCGGACGGCGTGGCGCGTCGCCCGGGAGTCGGGTGTTGCGCTTGGTCAGCGCCACGCCGGTATGCGGGAACCAGTAGAACTCGAAGTGGTCGGTGCCCTCGACCAGCGCGTCGAGGTCCGCGAGCACACGGTCGAAGGACATCGGCGCCTCGACGGCGCTCAGGACGAAGGCCGGCTCGCACCCGAGCGTGACGGTGGTGATCACGCCGAGCGCGCCGAGGCCGATGCGGGCGGCGGCGAACAGGTCGGGACGCTCGTCCGCCGAGCAACGCACGACCGAGCCGTCGGCGAGGACGAGCTCGAGCCCTCGCAGCTGCGTCGCGAGGCCGCCGTACGCGCGGCCGGTGCCGTGCGTCCCGGTCGACACCGCTCCGGAGATCGTCTGACTGTCGATGTCGCCGAGGTTGGTCATCGCGAGGCCCATCTCCCCGAGCAGCGGACCGAGCCGGTGCAACGGCATGCCCGCCTGCACGGTCACCTCGCCGGTGGCGGCGTCGGCGCGGACGAGCCGGTCGAGCCGGTCCATCCGCAGCAGGCATCCGTCGGTGACCGCGATGCCGGTGAACGAGTGGCCCGAGCCCACCGCCTTCACCGTGAGCCCGTCGCGTACGGCGGCGGTGACGGCGTCCGCGACGCTGCCGGTATCCGCGGGCGTGACGACCCGCGCGGGACGCGCCGACTGGTTGCCCGCCCAGTTGCGCCAGCCCTCCACCCGCACCTCCTCCGTCGCCCGCGCCGCGCCGGGCAAACCGAAGCGTCGCACCGGCCGGGCACGGCTGCAAGGATGTCCGCCATGCCGAACAGCTGGGCCCCGGCCGACCAGCGGTACGCGCGGCTGCCGACGCTCGAACGGGCGACCTCGGAGCTCGACCCGCCGTTCGCCGTGGTCGATCTCGCGGCCCTGCGCGCGAACGCCGGCGACCTCGTCCGCCGCTCGGCCGGCACGACGCTGCGGCTCGCGACCAAGTCCGTGCGGTGCCGCGACGTGACGAGGCGGGTGCTCGCGGAGCCCGGCTGGTCGGGCGTGCTCGCCTACACGCTGCCCGAGGCGCTCTGGCTCGCGGGCGAGCTCGACGACGTGGTGGTCGGCTACCCGACCGTCGACCGCGGCGCGCTCCGCACGCTCGCCGCCGACGAGCGGCTCGCCGCGCGGGTGACGCTGATGGTCGACTCCGTCGAGCAGCTCGACGTCGTCGACTCGATCCTCGGCCGCCGGCGTCCCGAGCTGCGGGTGTGCCTGGAGGTCGACGCGTCGTTGCGGATGCTCGGCGGACGCGTGCACGTCGGCGCGCGCCGGTCACCCGTGCACGCGCCGGCCGAGGCCGGGGCCACGGCGCGCGCGATCGCGCTGCGGCCGGGGTTCCGGCTGGTGGGCGTGATGGCATACGAGGGTCAGATCGCGGGCGTCGGCGACGACGCGCCCGGCTCGCCGGTGCGCCGCGCGCTCGTCCGAGCCATGCAGCGCCGCTCGGCCGCCGAGCTCGCCGACCGCCGCGCCGCGGCCGTCGCCGCCGTACGCGCGGTGGCGCCGCTGGAGTTCGTGAACGGCGGCGGCACCGGCAGCGTCGACCGTACCGCCGCGGAGGCCGCGGTCACCGAGGTCGCAGCCGGGTCCGGCCTGTACGGGCCGACGCTGTTCGACGCCTACCGCGCCTTCCGTCCCCGCCCGGCCGCGTACTTCGTGCTGCCCGTCGTGCGCCGGCCGTCGCCGGCGATCGCCACCGTGCTCGGTGGCGGCTGGATCGCGTCGGGGCCGCCCGGCGCGGACCGCCAGCCGCGCGCGGCGTGGCCGCCGGGCATGCGGCTGCTTCCCGCGGAGGGCGCCGGCGAGGTGCAGACCCCGTTGCGCGGCGGTGCCGCCGCGCGGCTGCGCCCGGGGGACCGGGTGTGGTTCCGCCACGCCAAGGCCGGCGAGCTGTGCGAACACGTCAACGTCCTGCACCTCGTCGACGGCGACCGCGTCGTCGCGACCGTCCCGACCTACCGCGGCGAGGGCATGGCCTTCCTCTGACGGCCGCCCCGGCCCACCGCCGCCCGCCCAACCCGTGAGGGGCACCCCCACCGGACCCTGGCACGGTGAGGGTGCCCCTCACGGGTCGGCTGCTGGACGTAACGGCGGGGGTGAGGGGTCAGTAGAGCTTGCGGAGGATCAGGGTGAGTGCGTCGGTCACATGGGCGCGCACGATCTGTTCGGCGCGGTCGCTGTCGCGGGCGGTCACGGCATCGATGAGGTCGAGGTGCTGGCGCGACGACGTCGCGAGGTCGTCGGCGCTGTAGAGCGCCGCGAGCCGCTGGTTGAAGTGGTACAGCCGGGTGCGCTCGATCAGCTCGCTGAGCCGCCGGTTTCCCGCGGCGTCGTTGACGAGCGCGTGGAACGCATCGTTGTTCGCCACGCGTTCCGCGGGCTCGGTGATCGCGGTGGCGAGCTCCTTCGCGCCGGCGATCGCGGCGACCTGCTCGTCGGTCGCGCGGTCGCAGGCGAGCCGCGCGGCGTAGCCTTCGTGGCAGGCACGCACCTCGTACAGCTCGCGCACCTCGTCGGCCGTGTGCTCGTAGACCTGCCACCGGCGGCGATGCAGGACGATGAGGCCGTCGGCCGCGAGACGTTGCAGGCTCTCGCGTACGGGAGTGCGGCTGACCTCGAGTCGCGCGGCGAGCTCGGCCTCGAAGAGCACCTCGTTGGGGCGGAGCACGCCGTGCACGATGCCCCAGCGCAGCTGGTCGTAGACCCTGCCGGCCCGGTTGACCTTCGCGTCGTCTGCCACGCCGTCAGTACACCGGTCTCGTGGTGTCGCCGTCGAGCGCGCGGTGCCACGAAGGGACAGGTGGGACGTCGTCGATCAGGTGCGGCACCTCGACGTCGACGTACGTCGGGCGCCCGGTCGCGAACGCCTCGCGTACGGTGCCGCGCAGCTCGTCGAGGTCGGTGACGCGGACGGCCGCGAGGCCGCACGCCCTGGCGACGCCGACCGCGTCGATCGGCCCGGGGTCGACGCCGAAGTAGCGGCGGTCCGTGTAGAGGTGCTGCAGCATCTTGATCCAGCCGAGACTGTGGTTGGTGAACTGGACGAAGACGATCGGCAGCTCGAACCTGGCGACGGTCTCGAGCTCGCCGCAGGCCATGGCGAAGCTGCCGTCGGCGGTGAAGGCGAGCACCGGACGGCCGGGCCTGGCGAACGCCGCCCCGACGGCGCCCGGGATCGCGTACCCCATCGGTCCGTGCCCGCGCGGCACCACCGTCGTACGCCCCGGCTGCCGCACCGTCCAGTGACTCGCGAGGTTCGGGGTAGGAGTGCCGGGGTCGGCGACCACCACGGTGTCGTCGCCTGCGACGTCGCGCAGAGCGAGGACGACGTCCCTGGCGAGCAGCTGCCCCGCCGCGGGGGTGACTCCAGGGTCGGTGCGCCGGTCGTCGCGTGCGTGCGCGATCGCCGCGACCCGCCGCTCGCGTTCGTCGGAGCCGATCGCGGAGAGGACGCCGGCGAGCGCTCCGAGCACGGTCGCGGCGTCGCCCACCAGCCGGTGCGCGCCGGGGTAGTTGCGCCCGGCGCGGTCGGGGTCGATGTCGATCGCGATGACGGTCGCCGTGCGCGGGGGCGAGGCGAAGCTGTCGGTGTCGGTGGCGTTGGCACGCGTGCCGACCAGCAGGACGACGTCGGCGCCGGCGAGGAACGCGTTGACGCCCCGGCCGCCGCCGTTGTTGCCCGCGATGCCGAGCGCACACGGATGCGTCTCGGCGATCGCGCCCTTGCCGTGGATCGTCGTGGCGACGCCGGCGCCGAGCGCCTCGGCCACGTCGGCGAGCTGCCGGTACGCGGCGGACGTGTGCACCCCGCCGCCGGCGAGGATCGCGGGACCGCGCGCGCCCACGAGGATCTCGCCCGCACGGCGAACGGCGTCATCGTCCGCCGCGGGTCGGTGCGACGGCACCGCGGTGGTGTCGTCGTGTACGTCCGCGGGCAGGTCGGCCGCGGACTCGACCACGTACTGCGCCTTGGTGGCGGCGCTGAACAGTGCCCGCTGGTCGATCTCGGTCAACGCCCCGGTGCCGCGAGAGTCGCGGTGGATGTCGGTGACCAGCACGAGCAGCGGCACGCTCGAGGCGTACGCCTCGCCGAGTCCGCCGACCACGTACGTCGTGCCGCCTCCGGACGACACCTCGACGACGCCCACCCGGTTGGTGAGCCGCGCGTACGCGTCCGCCATCGCCGCGGCGTGCCGCTCGTCGCGGGCGAGCACGTGCCTGAGGTCGCCGGTGCGGTCGTACCGGGCGTCGTACAGCACCACGCCGGTGTCGCCCGGCACGCGTCCGTCGGGCAGGCAGAGGTAGACCGCATGACGTGACGGCAGGCGATGCTCGACGAACGATGTCGGCACCGGCCATGGGCGCGACGATGACGGCTGTCCCGAGGCGCCACATCATCCGCCATCGATCGGCCATACGTTCGATCAGGAGATGACGCAATGCGCGGGGGCTACCTAGCTGCGGCGGTCGTCGACCGGGCGATGCTCGGGCGCGTACTCACCCTTGGGCGGCTTGCCGTCAGCCGGTATCTCGACGGCGCGGTGCTTGGTGTGCTCGACACCGGCACGACAGTCGGGGCAGTACTTGCCCGTGTGCCGGAACTCGACGGGAAAGTTCATCGACCTACTCATCGGGCACGACCTCGCATCGCAGTATCCATCGATCGTCTTCACGGTACACGCGCTGCACGAGGTAGCTCGTACCACGCGCGAGCAGGATCTCTCGCTCGGCGGCGAACTCCGAGCCGAACGAATCGAGGCGAGCCGCCCGCGTACCGGTGGGCAGGTGCATCCGCAACACGATCGGCTTGCTCCTGAATCCACCACGCGGCTCGGCGTGGGCCGACGTTGACATGAACCCGAGGTCATCGAGGATGTCCGTCTCGAGGGCCGTCAGGTCGTTATCGGTGACGAAGGGGAACGCGTCATAGTCGACGGCACGAACGACGTCTACCGGCTCTGACAGACGTTCACTGGTGAGCTGATCGAGCGGTCCGATCACTGTGTCCCACATCGGATCATCACCCTCCAAGGTGCCTTGGCGCAGCGCGCAGTTCATCACCGGTCCCGAGATGCTGTAGTCACCTACAGCCTCCGCGACCTCATCTGGCGTGTATCGAGTAGACGCGCCTGGTGTGATTGATGGAGTTGCTGGCGGTCCTGCGGGGCGCGGCAGTCACCCGCCGCCCTGCAGGGCGACCGCGCGCTGCAGCAGCCCGTCGAGCGCGTCCTTAGCAGCGGCGAGCGCTCCCGCCTGCTCGTCGACATCGCTGCGCAGCGCGTCGACCTCGGCGACGTCCTGCTCGCGGCCGAACGCGGTCGCCGCCTGCACTGCCTCGCCGGCCGCGCTCGCCGCCTGCGCGACATCGTTCTGCGTCGACTCCGCGGCGGTCACCGCAGCCTGCAGGGCTTGCACAAGATCATCGAGTGCGGACATCTGCTCCCCCGTCGTGTCAGTGGATCGGATGGTGCTCGGTCCTGTCTTGCGTGGTCAAGAGGGGCGGCGACCCGGTCGGGCAGCGCCGGGTCGCCGGCGCTATCTCGACGGCGCACCGAGGGGTCCTGGATGCGCCCCGGTGGGTGGGTTGACGTGAACTACCCGCGCCGCCGAGAACACGGAAGCGGCGAGACGCGCTCGCTCGGGGTTCGAGCGTCGTCTCGCCGCCGGTCTCCTAGGGAACGTCGTCCCAAATGATGTCGACCATGCTCCGTGTGCGTCCTTTCCTTGGAGGGATAAGGCGTGACGGTCGGCCGCCGGGGCTTAATCCGAAGCCGGCCAACCGCCACGCTGTATCCGCCGACAGCGAACTGCCGCCGGAGCTCAATCGCCCGCCGCACGTCGTCCCGCGAGGGTGATCCGCTTCAACGCACCCGGCACGTGCCCGTCACGGATCATCTGCTCAATGACGGCCGCTTCGTCCTCGATAACCTTCGCGGCGCGAACGGCGTTTGCGAGCCGATCCATCGCGGTTACCTGCCGGGCAGTCAGGTCGTCGACCTTGTGCCACGGCATCCCCGGCGGCTTATCGGGCAAGTTCATGGCTCTACGGTCAGTCACCGCACCCGCGGTCGAGAACCGTGATTCGCCGATCACGTACCCCGTGATTAGCCCCGTGATTTGACGGTGATACGACCAAACGGTGTGCCTGGCGTACCCTTTACACCGATGGCACAGCAGGGCCGGCACCCTAACGAGCTGCTGCGTCGAGCTCGGGGCACGAGGTCGCAAGCGACGCTTGCCGACCTCGCGAACGCCGAAATCGAGCGACGCACCGGCCGGCCCGGCGCGCTCACCGACAAGGCCATCTCGGAGCTAGAGCGCGGTCGGTACACGTGGCCCGCTCGACCGACCCGCGACGCTCTCTGCGCCGTGCTCGGCGTGAGCGACCCTGCCGAGCTCGGCTTCGTGTCACGCCGCAGTGCGCACGCAGCCTCGCTACCGCCATGGGCGCCGCCCCTGATCGACGACGGACGACCGGCCGACCTGCCCGCCATCCGCGCCGTATCAGCGTCCCTGCAGGCCGCTGACCGACAGCTCGGCGGCGGGCACCTGTACCCGTCGGTGGTCGCCTACCTGCGCACAGAGATCGCGCCACAGCTCGCCGAGCCCGGCGGCACTGACCTATTCGCGGCGGCCGCGTCGTTTTCCGAGATCGCCGGATGGATGTCTCACGACGGAGGGCTCGACGAGCGCGCCGAGCGTCACTTCGGGCAGGCGCGCCGGCTCGCTCGCGCGTCCGAGGACAGGGGCGTCACCGGGAACGTGCAAGCGAGCATGAGCCACCTCGCGTCTCATCTCGCCCGACACGACACCGCCGTGCAGCTCGCCGACGACGGCATTCGGATCGCCGACGGAGCGCGCACGCACAGGCTGCTGCTCGCTCGACTGCACGCCATGCGTGCGCGCGGCTTCGCCGGCCGAGGCGACGCATCGCAGTGCCGCGCCGCCCTGACCGCCGCCGAGCGTGCCCTCGACCGGGGGCAGAACCTCGCCGCTGACGGGTGGGTGAGTCACTTCGACGCGGCATCGCTCGCAAGTGAGATCACGTGGTGCTTGCACCGGCTCGACGACTATCCTGCCGCGCAGCGCTACGCGCAGGCCGCGATCGACCTGCGCCCCGGTGACCGGGTCCGAAGCCGCACGTTCGCGCAGCTCGCGCTCGCCCGTGTCCTGATCGCCGGTCGCGAGGTCGACCGGGCAGCGATGCTCGGCGACACGGTGCGCGCGACCGCGTACGCGCTCACGTCAGCGCGAGTACGGACGCAGCTCGTCGACCTCGCGAGCGACCTCGTGCCGCACCGCGGCAATGCTGCCGTCGCGCGCTTCCTCGCCTCGATGGGGAACGTCCCCGCCGGACCGACGCTCATAGAAGAGTCGGCGACGTGACCGACGATGCCCGCCGACGCTATCTCGCCGAAGGGAACGCACGGCAGGCTCGCAAACGTGTCGCCGCTGACGCCGTCATCCGCGACGAGCAGGGACGCGTGCTACTCGTCGACCCCGGCTACAAGCCGGATTGGGACCTGCCCGGCGGCATGGCCGAAGCCAACGAGCCTCCCATCGACACCGTGCGGCGTGAGCTGCGCGAAGAGCTCGGGCTAGAGCTGACCGTCGGGCCGCTGCTGCATCTCGTGTGGGTGCCCCCGCGTGACCCGTGGGACGATCAGCTCGTCTTCCTCTTCGACGGCGGGACGCTGACCGACGCGCAGACGAGCGAACTCCGGCTCGTCGACGGCGAGCTGCGCGCGTGGGACTTCGTCACCGTCGACGACGCCAAGAGCCGGCTTCGACCGTACGTCTACGAGCGGCTGCTCGCCGCGCTCGACAGCCTCGCAGCCGGCAGAGCGAGCTCGTATCGCGAAGCCCGACGGCAGGCTCCCCGACAGTAGGCGAGTCTCTGTCAGCGGACTGCCACCGTGCGTCCGTGCTTCGCAAACACCCGGCGACGGCCGCTCGCGGTGCTTACTCTGACGGCCCGGCGTTCCCCAAACGATGAAGGATGAGCGATGCCCGACGAGACCACCGAGGCTGTAAAGATCCTCGACACTGCCTACGGCACGGATGGCTACTTCCGCTCGCTCGCCGACATCATGGAGTCGGACACGAGCGAGGACCTGTACCCCGAGCTCGAAAATCTCTTCAAGAGCCTCGACGTGCACCCTGGTGAGGACGGCGCGACGTTCACATGCCTCGCCTGCGGCGACGAGGTCCCGATCGCGTTCCGCGCTTGGTATGGCGTGTGGAATGAGGAACACGAGAGCCCCGATCAGCTCTCGTCGCTCTGCGAGGGCTGCAAGAGTCGATGGCAGGCCGACGACTAGGCGCAGTCCCCGCGGGTTGTCACCGGAGCGACCATGGCGGGCTACCGTCGAGTACCTCGACCTGCCGCGGTCGTGGGCGCTGACCGGCGTGCTCGCCGGCGCCGGCATCGAGATCCTCACCCAGCCGTTCTTCGCGTGGCTGTCCGACCGGGTCGGGCGCAGGCCGGTCTACGCGTTCGGCACCGCGTTCCTCGTGCTCTACGCGTTCCCGTTCTTCTGGCTGCTCGACTCGGGCAACAGGGTCCTCGTGATGGCGGCGGTGGTGATCGGTCTCGCGATCGGGCACTCGGCGACCGGGGCGCTGCACGGCCCGCTGTACTCCGAGCAGTACCCGACCAGGCTGCGTTACTCGGGCTCGTCGCTCGCGTACCAGATGTCGAGCGTCGTGGCGGGCGCGCCTGCGGCCTTCGTCGCGACCTGGTTGGTGCAGACGACGGACAGCGGCAAGGCCGTGTCGATCTACGTGATCGTCGCGGGCCTGATCTCGTTGCTGTGCGTGTGGCTGATGAAGGAAGGCCGCGACATCGACATGAGCAAGTAACGAGAGGGTGAGACGCGGGTGACACGACCGGTGCGTGCGGGCAGGCGGTTCTACGGTGTCGACGTCGGCATCGTGCTGCTCGACAACGACCTGCCGAGGCCGCTGGGCGACGTCGGCAACGCGCGGACGTTCGACTACCCGGTCGCGTACGCCACCGGGCACGGCGCCGACACCGTGCGGGTCGTGGAGAACGGCGCGACCGGCTTGTACGAGAGCATCGCCGACGCCGCGGACGCGCTGGTCGCGTCGGGCGTGCGCGCGGTGACCACGTGCTGCGGGTTCCTCGCGGTCTTCCAGCGTGAGCTCGCCGGACGTACCGGTGTCCCCACCGCCACGTCGAGCCTGCTGCAGGTGCCGGTCGTCCTGCGGCTGCTCGCACCCGACCGTACGGTGTGCGTCCTGAGCGTCAACGCGAGCACGCTGTCGGACGCCCACCTCGCCGCCGTCGGCGTCGACGAGACCGACCGCAAGCGCGTGCATCTCGTCGGGCTCGAGGACACCGAGCACTTCTACCGGGTCATCGTCACCGGCGAGCACCGCGAGCTCGACGTCGACCGGGCCGGCACCGAGGTCGTCGCAGCCGCTCGCGCGGCGGTCGCCGACGCACCCGACATCGGTGCGTTCGTCTTCGAGTGCACCAACCTGCCGCCGTACGCGCCGGCCGTCAGGCAGGCGACGGGACTGCCGGTCTGGGACGCGGTCACACTGATCGACTGGCTGCGCGCCGGCGTGGCCGAGGACGCCACCTGATGCGCCCGGTGCTGAACGGCGGCCGCGTCGTCGTGGTCGGCGGTGGCGTCGTCGGCGTCTCGCTCGCGTACCACCTCGCCGCGTTCGGCTACCGCGACGTCGTGGTCGTCGAGCGCGGTCTGCTCGGCGAGGGGTCGACCGCGAAGGCGACCGGTGGGATCAGGACACAGTTCTCCAGCCCGCTCAATGCACGACTCGCCCACGCAGCCGTCGACTACTTCGCCCACTTCGAGGAGCGCGTCGGCGAGCCGCTGGAGTTCCGCCAGCACGGCTACCTGTTCGTCCTCGACGACGAGAGGCAGCTCGCCGTCTTCCGTGCGAGTGCGGAGATGCAGCGGTCACTTGGCGTCGAGGTCGAGCTGCTCGAGCCCGACGCGATCCCCTCGCTCGTGCCCGGCATCGTCACCGGTGACGTGGTCGGCGCCGCGTACACGCCGAACGACGGCTCGGCCTCACCGGCCGACGTCGTGCAGGCGTTCGCACGGCAGGCCCGCCGCGGGGGTGTGACCTTCCGGCAGGAGACCGAGGTCGTCGGCTTCGTCCGCGACGGCGCGGGCGCGGTGACCGGCGTCGAGACGACCGGGGGGCGTCTCGACGCCGAGCTGGTCGTCGTCGCGGCGGGACCGTGGGCGGCCGACGTCGGTCGGCTGGCGGGCGTCACGCTGCCGGTCGAGCCGCACTCGCGGCAGGCGTTCGGCATCGACGCGCTCCCCGAGCTGACCGCCGACATGCCGCTCACGGTCGACCTCGGCAGCGGCGCGTACGTCCATCCCGAGCGCAGCGGCGGCATCATCGGCGGCAACGACCGTGACACCCCGATCGCGCTCGAGCCCCGCGTCGACTGGGACCTCACCGGCCAGCTCATCGAGTCGCTCGTCCGCCGCGTGCCCTGGCTCGTGGGTGCGCGGATCACGTCCGGTTGGGCGGGGTTGCGCGAGATGAGCCCCGACGACCACGGCATCGTCGGGGCCGTCCCCGAGGTGCCCGGCCTGTGGGTGGCGGTGGGGTTCTCGGGGCACGGCTTCATGCAGGCGCCGATCGTCGGCACCGAGCTCGCCCGCACCCTGCTCGGCCTGGAGACGACGATCGACCTCACGCCGCTGCGCCCCACCAGGTTCGCCGAAGGCGCCCTCGTCGAGGAGTCCGCGGTGTTCTAGGGGTGCGGGGCGGTCAGCTCCAGATCGTCACGTAGACCGGGGGGCGGAATCTCGACGGGGGGACGCCGGAGCCGGGGAAGCGCATGAGCTGCATGGCCTCCGGGGTGCCGAGGAAGCGCCGCAGCGAGCTGGCGGCGATGCTGCGGCGGTCGCGGGACAGGGTGGTGGCGTACCAGCTGGTCTCCAGCGGCGTCGCCGGCGTCTCGACCACGACGAGCTCGCCCCTGGCGACCTGCCGGGCGACGAGGTGGGCGTACGCGGGGGCGATGCCGTCGCCGTTGGCGACCGCGGCCCAGGCGGCGGTCTGGTTGGGGTACACCTGGACCCGCGACTCCGCGATGCCGAGCCGGCGGGTCAGCCGGCCGACGTCGCCGCCGGTCTCCGCGCCCGCCGGGTCGACGAGCCAGGGTGGCGGGCCGTGCCGCTTCCGCGCCTTGGCCGACGCGACCACGACGAGCTGGCCGCGGAAGATCGGGTCGCTCTCCAGCCCGAGCTCCACGTCGCCGCTCGGCGGGCCGAGGGCGATGTCGGCGAGCCGGTTCGCGATCAGCACCGGGATCTCGTCGCCACTGGCGAGCCCGGACGACACGTCGACCGCCTGGCCCGCCCGGCGGGCGAACGCGTCGGCGAGCGGTGCGGCCACGAACTCGGCGATCGTGCTGGTCGCGACGACCCTGAGCAGCTCCGGTGCCCCCTGACCTGCGCGGACGGCCGCCTCGGCGTCGGCGCCCGCGGCGACCATCTGCGCGGCGATCGGCAGCAGGCGCTTCCCGCCCGGGGTCAGCGCCATGCCCTGGGTGCCGCGGACGACGAGCGGGTCGTCGAAGTGCTTGCGCAGTGCCGCGAGTGCCTGCGACACCGCGGGCTCGCTGACGTCCAGCGCGATGGCGGCGGACTTCACCGAGCCGAGCCGCGAGACGAGGACGAACGCGCTGAGCTGCGTCAGCGTCATGGTGCGTCGCCCCCTTCCCACGCCGACCGGAGTCCGCGCTCAGCTAAGCCCCTAAGCAATCACTTATCAAGAGTTTGTCGGCGAGGTCCCGCGGGGACATCATCACCTCAGACGTCCACGACGACGTGCGTCGAGTCCTGGAGGACCCATGCAGGTTCCCGCGCAGTTCGAGTACGACAGGGCCACCACCGTCGACGAGGCGGTCACCTTGCTGTCGCGGGCGGGACCCGACGCCCGGGTGGTCGCCGGCGGGCACAGCCTGATCCCGATGATGAAGCTCAGGCTCGCGCAGCCGGAACGCCTCATCGACATCAACGACGTCACCGAGCTCGCGGGCATCTCCCTCGAGGGCGACGAGCTGCGCATCGGCGCCCTGGCCAGGCACGCCGAGCTGCTCGAGTCGCCGGTCGCCGCCGAGCACTTCCCGATCATGCGCGACGCCGAGCGGGTCATCGCCGACCCGATCGTCCGCAACCGCGGCACGATCGGCGGCTCGGTGTGCCAGGCCGACCCCTCCGAGGACTTGTCCGCCGTCTTCTCCGCCATCCGCGCGACGGGCGTGATCCGCGGGCCCGGTGGCGAGCGCACCGTCGCGATGCGCGAGTTCCACGTCGGTCCTTACGAGACCGTCGTCGCCGACGGCGAGCTGCTCACCGAGCTGCGCGTGCCGATCCGTCCCGGCGGGGGGAGCGCGTACGAGAAGGTCGAGCGGCGCGTGGGCGACTGGGCCGTCGCCGCCGCCGGGGCGATCATCTGGCTCGACGGTTCCGGCGACGACGTCACCGTGGCCGACGTCGGCATCGGTCTCACCGCGGTCGGCGCCGACCACTTCGTCTCCGCCGAGGCGGAGGACTTCC
Source organism: Streptosporangiales bacterium (assembly GCA_009379955.1). Lineage (NCBI taxonomy): Bacteria > Bacillati > Actinomycetota > Actinomycetes > Streptosporangiales > Streptosporangiales bacterium. The sequence continues at coordinate 24,720 of WHST01000040.1, forward strand.
TGCGCGGCAGGCCGGCCACCGAGGAGAACCTCAGGCAGGCCGGCCAGGTGGCGGCGGAGCACTGCAACCCGATCGTCGACCAGCGCGGACCTGCCGACTACAAGCGGCACCTCGCGGCCGAGCTCACCACGCGAGCGTTGCGCCGGGCGATGGCCAGGGCGACCGGGCAGGAGGCCTGACATGCAGATCAACGTGACGGTCAACGACGAGACGTACACCGAGGAGATCGAGCCGCGGCTGCTGCTCGTCCACTTCCTGCGCGACCAGCTGAGCCTCACCGGCACCCACTGGGGGTGCGACACCTCCAACTGCGGCGCCTGCGTCGTCTGGCTCGACGGCACACCGGTGAAGTCGTGCACCGTGCTCGCCGTCATGGCGCACGGCAAGGAGGTCCGCACGGTCGAAGGGCTGGCGACGGCCGACGGGCTCGACCCGGTGCAGGAGGGCTTCCGGCAGTGCCACGGCCTGCAGTGCGGCTTCTGCACCCCCGGCATGTTGATGACCTCGCGGTGGCTGCTCGACCATGAGCCCGACCCGTCCGAGGGGGAGATCCGCGAGGCGATCTCCGGCCAGATCTGCCGGTGCACCGGCTACGAGAACATCGTCCGCTCCGTGCGCTGGGCCGCGGAGCACGCCGCGTCGTCCACCGACGACACGTCCACCGAGGAGGCGACGGTCTGATGACGACCATCGAGGAGGCCCCGCCGATCGGTTACGGAAGGGTCCACCGCAAGGAGGACGCGAAGTTCGTCCGCGGCCGCGGCACGTATCTCGACGACATCCAGCTGAAGGGCATGTTGCACGGCGCGATCCTGCGCAGCCCGTACGCCCACGCCACGGTCGTGTCGGTCGACACGAGCGCCGCCGAGGCGCACCCGCGGGTACGCGCGGTCATCACTGGCGAGACCCTCGCCGGCCTGGGGCTCGCGTGGATGCCCACGCTCTCCCACGACGTCCAGTCGGTGCTCGCGACCGACAAGGTCCGCTTCCAGGGACAGGAGGTCGCGTTCGTCGTCGCCGACGACAGGTACGCCGCGCGCGACGCGCTCGAGCTCATCGACGTCGAGTACGAGCCGCTGCCCGCGGTCGCCGACGCCAAGCGCGCACTCGAGCCCGGTGCCCCGGTCATCCGCGACGACATCGAGGGCAAGACCGACAACCACATCTTCGACTGGGAGTCGGGCGACCGCGAGGCGACGGCCGCGGTCTTCGACAGCTCCGAGGTCGTGGTGATCGAGGACATCCTCTACCCGCGCGTGCACCCGGCGCCGCTCGAGAACTGCGGCACGATCGCCGACATGGACGCGGTCACCGGCCAGCTGAACGTCTGGACGACGACCCAGGCGCCGCACGCGCACCGTACGGTCTACGCGCTCGTCGCCGGGCTGCCCGAGCACAAGATCCGCATCCGCTGCCCCGACATCGGCGGCGGCTTCGGCAACAAGGTCGGCATCTACCCGGGCTACGTCTGCGCCGTCGTCGGCTCCATCGTCACCGGCCGGCCGGTGAAGTGGGTGGAGGACCGCTCGGAGAACCTCATGAGCACGTCGTTCGCCCGCGACTACCACATGCGCGGCGAGATCGCGGCCACCAAGGACGGCAAGATCCGCGCCGTCCGGGTCAAGGTGCTCGCCGACCACGGCGCGTTCAACGGCACGGCGCAGCCGACGAAGTTCCCCGCCGGGTTCTTCCACGTCTTCACCGGCTCGTACGACCTGGAGGCCGCGCACTGCGACGTCACCGGCGTCTACACCAACAAGGCGCCTGGCGGTGTCGCGTACGCCTGCTCGTTCCGCATCACCGAGGCCGTCTACCTCGTCGAACGCATGGTCGACGTGCTCGCCTACGAGCTGAAGATGGACCCCGCCGAGCTGCGGATGAAGAACCTCTTGCGTCCCGAGCAGTTCCCCTACACCTGCCCCACCGGGTGGGAGTACGACTCAGGCGACTACCCGCGCACGCTGAGCCTGGCGCTGGAGATGGCCGGGTACGACGAGCTGCGCCGCGAGCAGGCGGAGAAGCGCGACCGGGGCGAGCTGATGGGCATCGGGGTCTCGTTCTTCACCGAGGCGGTGGGTGCGGGACCGCGCAAGCACATGGACATCCTCGGCCTCGGCATGGCCGACGGCGCGGAGCTCCGCGTCCACCCGACCGGCAAGGCCGTGCTCCGGCTGTCGTGCCAGTCGCAGGGGCAGGGGCACGCGACGACGTTCGCGCAGATCGTCGCCGAGGAGCTCGGCATCCCGCAGGACGACATCGACGTCGTGCAGGGCGACACCGACCAGACGCCGTTCGGTCTCGGCACGTACGGCTCGCGCTCGACCCCGGTGTCCGGCGCCGCGGCGGCCGTGGTCGCGCGCAAGGTACGGGAACGCGCGCGCATCGTCGCGTCGGCGATGCTCGAGGTCTCGCCCGACGACCTGGAGTGGGAGAAGGGACGCTTCTACGTCCGCGGCGACGAGGAGCAGTCGAAGACGATGGTCGAGATCGCGATGGCCGCGCACTCGAGTCTCGAGCTGCCCGAGGGCGTCGAGGGCCACCTCGACGCCACATGCGTCTACAACCCGCCCAACCTCACGTTTCCGTTCGGCGCGTACATCTGCGTGGTCGACGTGGACCCCGGCACCGGTCGGGTCAAGGTGCGCCGCTTCATCGCGGTCGACGACTGTGGCATCAGGATCAACCCGATGATCGTCGAGGGCCAGGTGCACGGCGGGCTCGCCGACGGCGTGGGCATGGCGCTGATGGAGGGCATCGCGTTCGACGAGGACGGCAACTGCCTCGGCGGGTCGTTCATGGACTACCTGCTGCCGACGTCCATGGAGTGCCCGTCCTGGGAGCTCGGCGAGACGGTCACGCCGTCGCCGCACCACCCGATCGGCGCGAAGGGCGTGGGCGAGTCGGCGACGGTCGGCTCTCCCGCGGCGATCGTCAACGCGGTGCTCGACGCGCTGAAGCCGTACGGGGTGAGGCATGCCGACATGCCGCTCACCCCTGCCCACGTGTGGCGGGCGATGCAGGGACGTCCGCTGCGCACCGACATGGCGATCAGCTGACTTCGGAGGACGGCTCATGACGTCCCTGGATCTGGCGCACCGCACCGAGGACCTGCGTGCCCGGCGTACGCCGTTCGTGCTGGCGACCGTCGTCCGCGTCGAGGCGCCGACCAGTGCCAAGCCGGGTGACTCCGCGGTGGTGCTGCCCGACGGCACCCTCGAGGGTTTCGTCGGCGGGACCTGTGCGGAGTCGACGGTACGGCTCCTCGGCCTGCGGTCGCTGCGGTCGGGGGAGTCCACGCTGCTGCGCATCATGCCGGGTCCTGACGAGGTCGAGTCCGGCACTGCGACAGCCAGCGACACAGCCGGCCTCGTGACGGTGGCCAATCCGTGCCTGTCCGGCGGCACGATGGACATCTTCCTCGAGGTCAACGCGCCGCCGACGCTGCTATACGTCTTCGGCGACGCGCCGGTCGCCAGGGCACTCGTCCGGCTCGGCGAGCAGCTGGGCTACGCCGTGACGGCGACGACCGACCGCGACATCGCGATGGCACCCGACACCTCCGCTGTCGTGGTCGCCTCGCACGGTCGTGACGAGGAACCCGTCCTCGTCGCGGCTCTCCGGGCCGGCGTCCCGTACGTCGGGCTGGTGGCGAGCAGGAAGCGAGGCGCGGCCGTGGTCGCGTCGCTCGACGTCGACGCGTCGGAGCGGGCGCGCGTCCACACGCCCGCCGGGCTCGACATCGGCGCGCGCACGCCGGGGGAGATCGCGCTGTCCGTCCTCGCCCAGGTGGTCGAGGGTCGTCCCAGGGTCGACCCGCCGGTCGAGGCCGAGTCCGCGCCGGCGGACCAGGCGACCGAGGCGGTCGACCCGATCTGCGGCATGACCGTGGCGGTGGTGCCCGGCGCCCTGAAGTACGACGAGGACGGCAGCACGTGGTACTTCTGCGGACCTGGCTGCCGCCAGGCGTTCGCCGATCAGCGAGAGCGTCGGGTGGCCGGCTCGTGACGGCGTCTCCCGCCGCCCTCCTCCGTTCCGCTCCTCGCTCAGTGACGGTCCGCGAGGAGCCGCACGGAGGCGTTCTCGCTGCGATGCTCGCTTTGGAGGCCGGCTCGTGACGGAACCCGCCGTAGAGAGCCTCGACACTGTCGTGCCCGACGTCGGCGCCGTCGCGGACGGGCTCGACGCCGCCGACTACCTCGCCGACGAGCAGCTCGCCACCTCGCTGTTCCTCGCCGTCCGGATGGGCCAGCCGATCCTGCTCGAGGGTGAGCCCGGCGTCGGCAAAACCGAGGCCGGCAAGGCGTTGGCGCGTGCGCTCGACACGCGGCTGATCCGGCTGCAGTGCTACGAGGGACTGACCGTCTCCGAGGCGCTGTACGAATGGAACTACCCGCGCCAACTGCTCGGCATCAGGCTGGCCGAGGCGCGGGGCGACACGTTGCGCGACGAGGACCTGTTCGGCGCCGACTACCTGCTCGCCAGGCCGCTGCTCGCCGCGCTCGACCACCCGGGTCCGCGGCCCGCCGTGCTCCTGATCGACGAGATCGACCGCGCGGACGACGAGTTCGAGGCGTTCCTCTTCGAGCTGCTCGCCGAGCAGGCGGTGACGATCCCCGAGCTCGGCACGCGACGTGCCGCCGTCCCGCCGGTCGTGGTGCTCACGTCCAACCGCACGCGCGACCTGCACGACGCGCTGAAGCGCCGATGCCTCTACCACTGGATCACCTACCCGCCGCCCGACCGCGTCGCGGCGATCCTGCGCCGCCGCGTGCCGGGTGCGACCTCGCCGCTCGTCGAGCAGGTCGCGGACACGGTCGCGGCGTTCCGCGATCTCGACCTCACCAAGCCGCCGGGCGTCGCGGAGGCGATCAGCTGGGCGCATGCCCTGCAGGTGCTCGGCGTCAGCCGGCTCGACACGGGCGTCGCGCGGCGGACGATGGCCGCGGTGCTCAAGTACCCGGAGGACGAGGAGGTCGTCAGGCGCGCCGGCCTGGACGGCCTGCTCCGGGTGACATGACGGCGGCGCCCGACAGCCACACCGCGCCCGGTGACCTCGCCACCGTGGCGTCGCGGTTCGGCTCCGTGCTGCACGCCGCCGGCCTCCCCGTCGGGCCCGACCGCGTCGAGCGGTTCGTCCGCGCGGTCGGCGTGGCACGCCCGGCGACGACCGCGTCGCTGCGCCGCTGCGCGCTGGCCACCCTCGTCTCCGGGCCCGAGCAGGTCGACGCGTTCGACCGGGTCTTCGCCGCGGTCTTCGGCCACGCGTTCGACGACGTCGCCGACCGCGGCGACCCGAACGCTCCCCCGGTACCAGGGGCCGACCTGCGTCGGTTGCCGTCGCCAGGGTCCGCGGGTGGTGGGCCGCCCGACGCCGACGACGACCGGCGGGCACCCGGCGCGGAGGAGGGCCGCGCCACGTTCCGCGCGCTCGCCAGCGGGCTCGAGCGGCTCGGGTCGCGTGACTTCGGCGAGCTCTCCGGCGACGAGCTGCGGCTGCTCGCCGACGTCATGCGGGCGCTGCGCCTCGCGACACCCCCTCGGCGGTCGCGCCGCACCAGGCCGAACAGGCACGGCAGGCACGTCGACCTGCGTGCCACGCTGCGCCGGGCCAGGCGCACCGGTGGCGACCCCGTCCGGGTCGCCCGGCTGTCCCGCCGGAACCGGCCGCGGCGGCTCGTGGTCCTCTGCGACATCTCCGGTTCGATGGAGCCGTACGCACGGGCGATGCTCCAGCTGCTGTACTGCGCCGCCGGCGGTCGCCGGGCGGAGGTCTTCACCTTCGCGACCCGGTTGACGCGGCTGACGCCGCTGCTCCGGCGGACGCGGCCCGACCAGGCGCTCGAACGAGCGGGTCGGGCCGCGCCCGACTGGTCCGGTGGCACCCGCATCGGCGAGGCGCTCGCCGCGTTCAACGAGCGGTACGGGCGCCGCGGCATGGCACGCGGCGCGGTCGTGCTCGTCATCTCCGACGGCTGGGACACCGGCGACCCCGCGGTCGTCGGCAGGGAGATGGCGAGGCTGCGCCGGGTGGCGTACCGGATCGTGTGGGCCAACCCCCGCACCCAGAGCGCCACGTACCGCCCGCTCGTCGGCGGCATGGCCGCGGCCTGGCCGTACTGCGACGCGGTGGTCAGCGCGCACAGCCTTGACGCTCTCCACGACCTCGTCGACGCCCTCGGTCGCCCCAGGTCGTCCGCGTACTCCAGCAGAGAGGAACGGTGACATGCAGCTGGTCAACGAGTTCGTCGTGCCACGTCCCGTCGACGAGGCATGGGCGGTGCTGACCGACGTCGAGCGGATCGCGCCGTGCATGCCGGGCGCCCAGCTCACCGAGGTCGAGGGGGACGTCTACCGGGGGACCGTCAGGGTGAAGGTCGGTCCCGTGGTGGCGAGGTTCTCCGGTCAGGCGGAGTTCCGCGAGCGCGACGACGACGAGCACCGTGCGGTGCTCGAGGCGCGGGGCAAGGAGGCGACGGGCAAGGGCATCGCGTCGGCGACCGTGACGATGTTGCTGACCCCTGACGGCGACAAGACGACGGTCGGCGTCACGACGGACCTGTCGATCTCCGGCCGGCTCGCCCAGTTCGGTCAGGGCACGGTCTCGGACATCAGCGCACGGATGCTCGGCCAGTTCCTCACCTGCCTGGAGGAGCGCGTCCTCACCGACGACACCGCGACACAGGCCGCCCCGGCGGACGCCGAGCCCGTCGACCTGCTGCGGTCGGCCGGAGCGCCGGTGGCGCGGCGGCTCGTCCCGTTCGCCCTGGTGCTCGTGGTCGTCGCCATCGTGCTGCTCGTCGTCCTGCTCAACTGACCCGGGCAGCGGAAAGGCGCCGGATGTGCAGGGGCGTGGCCCACCCGGCGCCTCTCGAGCGGGACGGTCAGTCCTCGCTCTTCGCGTTCGGCAGCATCTCCGAGATCTGGCTCATGACGCTGCCGTCCTGCAGCGTCGTCACGTCACCCATCTCCCGGTTCTCGGCTACGTCACGCAGCAGCCTCCGCATGATCTTGCCGCTCCGGGTCTTCGGGAGCTCGGGAACGACGAGGATCTGCCGAGGCTTGGCGATCGGACCGATCGACGTCGCCACGTGGTTCCGCAGCTCCTTGACGAAATCGTCCCCGGTGCTCTCCGCGGCGGAGGCGCCGCGCGGGATGACGAACGCGACGATGGCCTGACCGGTCGTCGGGTCGGACGCGCCGACCACCGCGGCCTCGGCGACCTTGTCGTTCGACACGAGTGCCGACTCGATCTCGGTGGTCGACAGTCGGTGTCCCGAGATGTTCATGACGTCGTCGACCCGGCCGAGCAGCCACAGGTCGCCGTCCTCGTCCTTCTTCGCGCCGTCGCCCGCGAAGTAGCGGCCGGGGTAGCGGGACCAGTACGTGTCGACGTACCGGTCGTCGTCGCCCCAGATCGTGCGCAGCATGCCGGGCCACGGCTCGGTGAGCACGAGGTAGCCGCCGTGCCCGTCGGGGACGGAGTTGCCCTCCTCGTCGACCACGTCGGCGCCGATGCCGGGCAACGGACGCATGGCGGCGCCCGGCTTGCCGTGCGTGACGCCGGGGAGCGGACTGATCATCTGCGCGCCGGTCTCGGTCTGCCACCAGGTGTCCATGACCGGGCACCTGTCGTGCCCGATGTTGGTGCGGTACCAGATGTAGGCCTCGGGGTTGATCGGCTCGCCCACGCTGCCGAGCAGGCGCAGCGACGACAGGTCGTAGCCCGCGGGCACCTCGGTGCCCCACTTCATGAACGTGCGGATGGTCGTCGGTGCGGTGTAGAGGATGGTGACCTGGTACTTGTCGACGAGCTCCCACCAGCGTCCCTGGTGCGGGGTGTCGGGCGTGCCCTCGTACATCACGGACGTGGCGCCGTTGGCGAGCGGGCCGTACACGATGTAGCTGTGGCCGGTGACCCACCCGATGTCGGCCGCCGTCCAGAACACGTCGGTCTCGGGCTTGAGGTCGAAGACCGCCCAGTGGCTCCAGGCGCACTGGGTGAGGTAGCCGCCGGTCGTGTGCAGGATGCCCTTGGGCTTGCCCGTCGTGCCGCTGGTGTACATGACGTAGAGCGGGTGCTCGGCGTCGAAGCCCTGCGCCTCGTGCGTCTCGCTCTCCCCACCGACCGCCTCGTGCCACCACAGGTCACGGCCCTCGGCCCAGTCGACGTCCTGTCCCGTACGCCGGACGACGAGGACGTTGCGGACGTCGGGGCAGCTCTCCAGGGCCTTGTCGACGTTGGGCTTGAGCGCGCTCGGCGCGCCGCGGCGGTAGCCGCCGTCGGCGGTGACGACGACCCGCGCGTCGCAGTCGAGGATGCGGCTCGAGAGCGCCTCGGCCGAGAACCCGCCGAACACGACGGTGTGCGGCGCCCCGATCCGTGCGCACGCGAGCATGGCGACGATGGCCTCGGGGATCATCGGCAGGTAGATCGCGATCCGGTCGCCCGCCCCGACCCCGAGCGAGGTGAGGGCGTTCGCGGCCTGGCACACCTCGCGCTGCAGGTCGGCGTACGTGATCGTGCGGGTGTCGCCGGGCTCGCCCTCCCAGTGGAACGCGACCCTGTCGCCGTTGCCGGCCTCGACGTGGCGGTCGACGCAGTTGTACGCGGCGTTCAGCCGGCCGCCGACGAACCACTTCGCGAACGGGGCGTTCCACTCCAGCACCTTGTCCCACGGACGCTCCCAATGCAGGCGCGTCGCCTGCTCGGCCCACCACGCCTCGCGGTCCTCCGCCGACCTGGCGTAGGCGTCGTCGGTGACGTTCGCGTGCTCCGCGAGCTCGGCGGGCGGCGGGAACCGTCGCTCCTCGTGCATGAGGTTGGAAAGTGCATCAGAGCTCACCGGCGTGCTCCCTCGCCTCGTCGTAGCGTCGGACGGTTCAGGCATACCTCATCAGCATGCCCCACCGCGATTCAACCCGGAGAGCCTGCGTCGCGTGACGGTACCCCGGTCCGTCACCCAGCGGGTCGCAGCCGGTGGCCGTTGTGGATCACGCGCACGAGCGGCTCCAGCGGCGTCTTGGCGCAGGCGTGGAGATAGCAGGTACGCGCGGCGACGGTGAGCAGCCTCACATGCGTCTCCTCGGGCGCCTCGCCGTTGAGGAAGAGATGCGTGTCGATCGGCTCGGCGGTCGCATGGGCGCCGGCGACGAAGGGGTTGTGCTGCACCAGCCGCACGCCGCTGATCTGCATCTTCATGCTCTCGATGTAGCGCAGGAGCTGCGTCATATAGCAGAACGCGACGCCTGCCGAGAGCAGCGCGAGGCCGGACGGTGCGGCACCGGTCGTGCCGCCGTCGCTGACGAGGCGGAAGTGGCTCGCACCGGGAATGCCGAGCCAGGTGTCGACGTCGTAGAGCCCGTCCCCGCCGAGCGGCGTGCCGTCGCCGAAGACGTCGCGGACGAGCTTGCCCTGCACCGTCGCCGGGGCGAGTGTGTGCGTGCCGTCCTCCTCCCGACCGGTCTTCTCGACCAGGTCACGCCGCGCATCGGCGTCTAGCGGGCGGGGCGCGGCGGTGTAGGTGCGGTAGGGATCGGACGCGTCCCGCGCGGACGAGCTCGCCACGCCCTCGACCGGCCGGCGGATGCCGTTGATGTAGAGCGCGAACGTGTTGTCGGTGAGCGGCGCACGCAACAGCGCGAAGGCCGGCGAGGCCTCGATCGCGGCGGACACCAGCGCGTCGACCGCATCGGCGGTGGCGCCACTGTCCACCTCGACCTCGAGATCGGGCGGCTCCGCGTGACCCTCCCCGGTGCCGTGGACGAACGACCCCGTCAGCCAGTAGTGGTGCACCAACCTGACGCGGAGGCCGTCGAGGGTGACGCCGTGCCGCGGGGCCAGCTCGCGCATCGAGCGAGAGAGGTCGGCCTGCATGCCGGCGTTGAAGTAGCCGAGGGGGAACGGCGCGAGGTCGGTGCCCGTCAGCTGCGGACCCTCGTCGGACGCGAGGCGCCAGGCGCTGCCCGTCGCGCCCTCCGTCACGATCGCCTCCTTCTGATGGTGCGCCAGATGGCGTGCCTCGACCGTGAACACGGCGCGACCGCCGGCCGACAGGGGAGAGGGATCCGTACCCCGACGGAACTCGAACGCGAGTGGGTCGCCGTGACGATCGATCGTGTCGGCCATGCCAGCTCCTCGACTGCCGCCCTGCAGCACGTGGATACGAGTCGTATCCAGCGATCCTAATGCGCTTCGTCCGAGATAGCGGTGCCTGTCACGAACCCGTCAGGGGCACCCTCACCGCGTCATAGCACGGTGAGGGTGCCCCTCACGGGTTTCGTGACGGTGCCCGGAAGTGGTCCGACGATCGCCCCGTCGTCAGGTGGTGGCCGGGACGGGGTCGCGCTTGCGGCGACGGATGACCAGCGACATCACGGCCGCCACCGTGCAGAGGATGCCGGCGGCGTGGAACGCGTGGTCGTACGCGCCGAGGTGGTCGCGGACGAGTCCGGCGCCGAGCGCGATCATGCCGGCGCCGACCTGGTGCGAGGCGAGTACCCAGCCGAACACGATCGGGCCGTCGGCGCCGAAGTGCTCCCGGCACAGGGCGACCGTCGGCGGTACCGTCGCCACCCAGTCGAGGCCGTAGAAGACGATGAAGAACAGCATCGGCGGTTGCACGGTGTCGGCGAGCAGGATCGGCAGGAAGAGCAGTGAGATGCCGCGCAGCGCGTAGTAGATGCCCAGCAGCTTGCGCGAGTCCAACCGGTCGGTGAACCAGCCGGACGCGATCGTGCCGACGAGGTCGAAGATGCCGATCACCGCGAGCAGGCTCGCGGCCATGGTGACGGGCATGCCGTGGTCGTGGGCGGCGGGCACGAAATGCGTGCCGATCAGGCCGTTGGTGCTCGCGCCGCAGATGGCGAACGTGCCGGCGAGCAGCCAGAACGTCCGGGTGCGCGCGGCAGAGGAGAGCGCGCCGAGCGCGCGGCCCGCTGCACCGCCCCGCCGGCGCACCTGGGTGACCGGCGGCAACGCGGCGCCGGCGGGCTCCTTCGCTCCGTACTTCGTGGTGCCGACGTCCTCCGGCCGGTCGCGCATCAGCCACACGACGAGCGGGACGACGGCGAGGGCCGTGCACGACACGGTCATGGCCGCGGTCTGCCAGCCGTACCGCTCGACGAGGACGGCGACGAGGGGGAGGAAGACGAGCTGCCCGGTCGCGCTGCCGGCCGTGAGGACGCCCGTGACCAGCCCGCGGCGTTCGACGAACCACCGGTCGACGACGGTGGCGACGAACGCCAGCGCCATCGACCCCGTGCCGAGGCCGACCAGGACGCCCCAGCACAGGACGAGCTGCCAGCTGGCGTTCATGAACAGGGTGAGGCCGCTGCCGGCCGAGACCAGGGTGAGGGCGCCGGCGACGACCCGGCGCATGCCGAAGCGTTCCATCAGGGCCGCGGCGAACGGCGCCGTCAGCCCGTACAGCGCGAGGTTGACCGAGATGGCCACGGAGATCATGCCGTACGACCAGCCGAACTGCTCGTTGAGCGGGTCGATCAGGACGCCGGGGGTCGCCCGGAACCCGGCCGCGCCGACGAGCGCGAGGAAGGAGATCCCGGCGATGATCCAGGCGCGGTGCACGCGCGGGCGTCGCGGACGCGGCGGCGGGAGGGCGGAGGCGCGCGGAGGGGAGGCCTGGGTCACCCGTCGATCCTCCCCGAGTTCCTCGTTGGTGGCGAGTGGCCCGAAGGTCGAGATGTGCAAGAATCGGGCCATGTCGCGAGACCGCCGGAGGCAGCAGGCACTGTCGTCACGCCGCCACCGCGTCGTCGTGCTCGCGCTCGACGGCGTCATCCCGTTCGAGCTGGGCATCCCGTCGCGAATCTTCGGCGCCCGCCTCGGCGAGAGCCAGGAGACGCTGTACGACGTCGTCACCTGCGCGGCCGTACCCGGTCGCGTCGACACCGACATCGACGTCCCGCTCGTCGTGGAGCGTGGGCCCGAGGAGCTCGCCACCGCTGACACGGTCGTCGTCCCCGCGACGCACCGGCAGCTGCCCGAGCTGACCGAGGGCGTGCTCTCCGACACCGTGGCCGAGACGTTCGCCCACCTCCGTCCCGGCACGCGGGTCATCTCGATCTGCACCGCGTCGTTCATCGTCGCCGCGACGGGGATGCTCGACGGCCGACGCGCGACCACGCACTGGATGCACGCCGCGCGGTTCCAGCGGCTGTACCCGAAGGTTCGCGTCGACCCCGACGTGCTGTTCGTCGACGAGGGCGACGTGCTGACGTCCGCCGGCGTCGCGGCCGGGCTCGATCTCTGCCTGCACGTCGTCCGCCGCGACCACGGCGTCACCGTGGCCAACCGCATCGCGCGGCAGTGCGTCGTGCCGCCGTGGCGCGACGGTGGACAGGCGCAGTACGTCGAGCATCTCGTCCGCGAACCCGCCGCGCCGACGACGGCGGCCGCGCGCGCGTGGGCGCTGGAACGGCTGGGCGACTCCCTGTCCCTCGCCGATCTGGCGGAGCACGCCGGCATGAGCGTCCGGTCGTTCACCCGGCGGTTCAGGGCGGAGATGGGCACGAGCCCGGGTCAGTGGCTGACGTCGCAGCGCGTCGAGCTCGCCCGTCAGCTGCTCGAGGGCACCGACCTGCCGGTCGACTCGATCGCGCGACGGGCGGGCTTCGGCACGGCCGCGTCGTTGCGGCAGCACCTGGGCGCGACGCTCGGCGTCGCACCGGCGACGTACCGGCGCACGTTCCGTCCCGTCGTGCGGTAAACGGGGTCTCTGCGGCGCTGGGCGCGGCCCGCGCACCCGCGAGGGAGCGTCGCGGCACGACGAACGGTCGTCCTCGTACGGCGAGCGGCGCCGCGTCGCTCACCGCCGGTGTGTCGTCCGCGGGCGAGCCGTGACTTCCCGGGCGCCGTATGTCATCTTTCTGCCCGAGCGACGACAATGCCGTCCTGCCCGGGAGCTGCCATGGCCACACGAGAACCGCCCGTGCCCTTCGACGACTCGGACGAGAGGGCAGTGCACGAGGTGTACGTGCGCCTGCACGCGAGCGAGGACTTCGTGCGGCTGCGCAGGGTCTTCCGCGCGTTCGTCTTCCCGGTGACGCTGGCGTTCCTCGTCTGGTACATGCTCTACGTCCTCCTGGCGAACTACGCCCACGACTTCATGTCGATCCGCCTCGGCGGCAGTCACATCAACATCGCGCTGATCTTCGGGCTGCTGCAGTTCGTGTCGACGTTCGTCATCGCCTGGATGTACTCGCGCAAGGCGAATCGCGACTTCGACCCGCTCGCCGAGAAGCTCAAGAAGCGGTACGACGACGAGCTCGCCGAGATCCAGGAGGAGGAGAAGTCGTGAGCAGTCAGGCCATCACCTTCGTCCTCTTCGCCGCTGTCGTCCTCGCGACCCTGATCATCACCGCGGTCGCGGGCAGCCGTACCCACGGGGCACTCGACTTCTACGCCGGTGGCCGCCAGTTCTCCGGCTTCCAGAACGGGCTGGCGATCTCCGGCGACTACATGTCCGCGGCGTCGTTCCTCGGCATCTCGGGCGCGATCGCGCTCTCCGGCTACGACGGCTTCCTGTACTCCGTCGGGTTCCTCGTCGCCTGGCTGGTCGCCCTGCTGCTCGTCGCCGAGCTGCTGCGCAACACCGGGCGCTACACGATGGGCGACGTGCTGTCGTTCCGGATGCGCCAGCGTCCGGTGCGCACGGCCGCGGGCGTGTCGACCATCGTCGTCTCGATCTTCTACCTGCTCGCGCAGATGACCGGCGCGGGCGCGCTCGTCGGTCTCCTCATCGGTGCGAGCACGCCGCTGGCGAAGAACACGACGATCATCGTGGTCGGCATCCTGATGATCCTCTACGTGACCATCGGTGGCATGAAGGGCACCACCTGGGTGCAGATCGTCAAGGCCGTGCTGCTGATGGCCGGCACGCTGCTGATCGCGATCCTCGTGCTCGCCCACTTCAAGTTCAACCTGTCCACCCTGCTCGGCACCGCGGCGGAACAGAGCGGCAAGGGCAGCGCGTTCATCGAACCGGGGTTGAAGTACGGCGTGTCGTTCACGTCGAAGATCGACTTCATCAGCCTGGGCCTCGCGCTCGTCCTCGGCACCGCGGGCCTGCCGCACATCCTGATGCGCTTCTACACGGTGCCGACGGCGAAGGCGGCACGCAAGTCCGTGGTCTGGGCGATCGGCTTGATCGGCGCGTTCTACCTGATGACGCTCGCCCTCGGGTTCGGTGCCGCGGCCCTCGTCAACGCCGACGACATGGACGAGGCGGGCAACCTCGCGTCGCCGCTGCTCGCCGAGGTCGTCGGCGGCGGTGAAGGGTCGTTCGGCGGCTCGCTGCTGCTGGCGTTCATCTCCTCGGTGGCGTTCGCGACGATCCTCGCGGTGGTCGCGGGACTGACGCTCACCTCGTCGTCGTCGTTCGCGCACGACCTGTGGGCCAACGTCATCCGTCGCGGCCGCACCAGCGAGCGGCAGGAGGTCATCGTCGCCCGGGTGTCCGCGCTCGTCATCGGCGCGATCGCCATCGTCCTGGCGCTGTTCACGCAGACGCTGAACGTCGCGTTCCTCGTGGCGCTCGCCTTCTGCGTCGCTGCGTCGGGCAACCTGCCGTGCATCCTCTACAGCCTGTTCTGGAAGCGGTTCAACACCCGCGGGGCGACGTGGAGCATCTACGGTGGTCTCCTCGTCTGCGTGCTGCTCGTGGTGTTCTCGCCGACGGTGTCGGGCGACCCGAAGGCGATGTTCCCCGACGCGAGCTTCGCCTGGTTCCCGCTGCCCAACCCCGGCATCGTGTCGATCCCCGCCGGCTTCCTGTTCGGCTGGCTCGGCACGATCACGTCGAGTGAGCCGAAGGCCGAGGCGAAGCACGTCGAGCTCGAGGTCAGGTCGCTCACCGGTTCCGGCGCGCACTGACCGACAGCCGTGCCCCGACGGCAGGGGCCACCGAGATCCGCACGGACCGAGGTGGCCCTTGTCGCGTCGGTGCTCAGCCGGTGCCGAGGCGGTACAGCGTCGCCGACCCGGCCGGCAGGTTGGCGGTGACGGGCGCCCGCGCGGGCACGTAGCTCGCGATGTCGGGCCGGAACCGCTCGACCTTGGTGACGGTCTCGCCGAAGCTGACCCGCGCGGTCGCCGTGTCGGCGTCGGACCGGTTGGCCACGAGCAGCCAGCGCCTGCCGTTGTCGGTGGCCGCGCGGAACTGGCCGAGCACCACCGCGGAGCCCTCGACGCCCGCGACGTAGGCGTCCGGCGCGAACGCGTCGGTGCCCGGGGGCAGCGGGTCGTCGTTCGCGTGGGTCGCTGACACCGACACCAGCGGCTTGAGCTCACGGCCGACCGGCTCCAGCCAGTCGCGGTTGACCGCCTTGGCGGAACGGTACAGCGGCGTCAGTCGACCGTCCGTGGTCACGAGCGCGGACTCGAAGCCCTCGCCGCGCGCGGGTTCCGGCGTCCAGTAGGTGAAGTACATGATGCCCTTGGCGCCGTACGCCAGGCTGATGTTGATCTGCCACCGCAGCTGGGCGGCGTTCGGCAGCAGCCGTCCGTTGTACTTGACCGACTGGATGTAGACCCACGTCGGGATGCCCGCCTCCAGGCCCGCACGGCGGATGATCGCCCAGTTGTCGAAGTAGTTGATGTCGAGGCCGCCGGTGAGGATCGGGTAGCGGTCGAACGACAGCACCGGCGGGTTGACGGCGGCGATGAAGTCCTTGACGAACGAGGTGTAGCCCGCGCCGTTGCCCGGCACCAGGTTGGAGTACGGCAGCAGGTCGGGCGCCAGCTCGCGTACCAGTGCCGTGGCCGCCCCCACCGTGGCGAACTTCGGCCGCTGCGGCTCGTCGAAGACGTCGAAGCCGGCGAAGGACTCGTACTGCCGGTACTCGTCGAGCATCACCTGGACCAGCCGCCGCGCGTCCGCGGTGCTGATCCGCAGCTGGGCCTGCGGGTCGTCGGTGATCGACAGCGTGTGGGTGAGGGCGGAGAGCCGCGGCTCGGGGGAGTTGACCAACACCTTGAGCCCGACCTCGTCCGCGAAGCCCAGGGCCCGGCGGTTGATGTACTGGTCGAACATGTAGTTGCCCGTGATGAGGAAGTTCATCCCCGCCGCCGCGATCTCCTGGTATCGCGTCAGTGTGGTCTCGTACGGTGGAGGCGGCCAGAAGATCCCGATCGGGAACTCGGGCCCGCCGACCAGGGGCATGTCGTCGATCGGCCACGGTGCGGTGTTCCGCACACTGCGGGGCGGCGCTGCCCTCGCCTCACCCGCGCCGAGCGCGCTCGTCGCCGCCAGGGCGCCGAGCCCGGCGCCCGCGCCCAGCAGGAGATCTCTGCGCCGTAGCGGTCCTGCTGCAGCCGCGTCGTCGCCGGATCCGATGTTCCCCGCGCCCTTGCTCATGTGACCGCTCCTCCTCGTGCCGCCCGCCCGGGGACAGTGTGGCGTTGAAAGGATTCAATCGTCCAGCTGGACGACGCTGCGTACGCCTCCGACCGGTCTCGGTCCGGCAACCCGGTGAGGGGCACCTTCACCGTGCCCTGATCCGGTGAGGGTGCCCCTCGCGGGTCGGATGCGGAGCGGCGGCGGCCACCGTGGCCGTGCCCGCCTGCGTCACCGGTCGACCGGGAGTACGGTCTGCTGATGCGGCAGATCGCGGCGTTGGCGGTGCTCGCCGTCCTGATCCTCGTCGCGCTCGGCGTCGCCTGGTGGCTCGCCAGGCGACGCCGTCGCGACCTGGGCACGCCGGCGGAGCGCGCGGCGTACGAGACGCTGCACCAGGCGTCGCTCGCCGCGCCGCCACTGCGCGGCGGGCTCACGCCGACCGGCTCTGCGAAGTCTGTCCGCCACCTCCGGTCGCTGCTCGGCGCCGCTGCCGTGGCGATCGCCGATGACCGGCAGGTGCTCGCGTGGGACGGCGGCGGCGACCGGCACGCCGCCGACGTCGTCGGTCACGTACGGCCGGTACTCGACGACGGCGCGCCCGTCGTCCTCGGACCCGACCAGGTGGCGTGCGCCGACTCGACCTGCCCGGTGCGGTACGCGGTTCTCGCGCCGCTGACGACGGACGACCGCGTCGTCGGCGTGCTCGCGGCGTTCGGTCAGGAGGCGTCGGCAGGTCTCGTCCGCGCCGTCTCCGAGGTCGCGCGGTGGGTGAGCACGCAGCTCGACCTGGCCGAGCTCGACGGGTCGCGCATGCGCCTCGCCGAGGCCGAGGTGCGGGCGCTGCGCGCGCAGATCTCACCGCACTTCATCTACAACTCCCTCAACGTGATCGCGTCGTTCGTCAGGACCGACCCGGAGCGCGCTCGCGAGCTGCTGCTGGAGTTCGCGGACTTCACGCGCTACTCGTTCCGCACCCACGGCGACTTCACCACGCTCGCCGAGGAGCTGCGGTCGGTGGAGCGCTACCTGCTGCTCGAACGCGCGCGGTTCGGCGACCGGCTGCAGGTCACGTTGCGCATCGCGCCCGAGGTGCTGCCGGTCGCCGTGCCGTTCCTCTGCCTGCAGCCACTCGTCGAGAACGCCGTACGTCACGGACTGCAGGCGAAGCCGGGGGGCGGGCACATCACGATCCTCGGCGACGACAAGGGCACCGAGTGCCTCATCAGCATCGAGGACGACGGGGTGGGGATGGACCCCGACCACGTACGCCGCGCCCTCACCGGCGACTCGACCGGCGACTCGACCGGTCTCGCGAACGTCGACGAACGCCTGCGCCAGGTGTACGGCGACGAGTACGGCCTGACCGTCGAGACCGCGCAGCAGGCGGGGACCAAGGTCAGCGTTCGGCTGCCCAAGTACCACCCGGGAGTCCACGCCGGCCTGTGATCGTCGGACCCGGACACCGCGACACATGGCCATTTCCGCACCGGCGTCGTACGCTCGCGGAATGCTCGACGTGTTGGTGGTCGACGACGAACCCCCCGCCCTCGCCGAGCTCAGCTATCTGCTGGAGCGCGAGCCCGGCATCGGGGTGGTACGCACCGCCGGATCGGCCGACGAGGCACTGCGGCAGCTCGACCGCTCTCCCGTCGACGTCCTGTTCCTCGACATCCACCTGCCGGGTCTCAGCGGCCTGGAGCTCGCCCGCATCCTCGGCAGGTTCCGCACCCCGCCGGCCATCGTGTTCGTCACGGCGTACGAGGAGCACGCCGTCGACGCGTTCGAGCTGAACGCCGTCGACTACCTGCTGAAGCCGATCCGGGGTGAACGCCTCACCGAGGCCGTCCGGCGCGCGACGTCCGCCGGCAACAGCCACGAGGGGCACGCCGACGCGGAGGAGACCGTCCCCGTCGAGCTTGCCGGGGTCACGAGGTTCGTCTCCGTCGGCGAGGTGCGCTACGTCGAGGCGCACGGCGACTACGCGCGCCTCCACACGACGCACGGCAGCCCGCTGATCCGCGTCCCGCTGGCGACGCTGGAGGAGCGGTGGCGGCGTGCGGGCTTCGTCCGCATCCACCGCAGCATCCTCGTGGCCGTCGCGCACATCGACGAGATCAGGTTCGACGCCGGTCGCGCCGTCGTCGTGGTCGCGGGCACGCCGCTCCAGGTCAGCAGGAGGCACACCCGGGAGCTGCGCGAGCTGCTCAGGCGTCGCGCCGCGGGGACGACGCGATGACCCAGGAGCCGCCGCGCAAGCGCGTGACGGTGACCAATCCGCGCACCGCGGCGCCGCGGTCGCGCGGCTTTGTGGTCGCGCAGGAGATCGACTCGCAGACCCGGCTCGGTGAGGTCTACGTCCGTTCGCTCGTCCGTACCCAGCTGCGGCTCGCCATGCTCGTCTGCACGGTGGTCGGCGTCGTGCTCGGCGCGCTGCCGTTGCTCTTCCTGTTCCTGCCGCAGATCAACGCCGTCCGCGTGCTCGGTCTGCCGCTGCCGTGGCTGCTGCTGGGCTTTCTCGTGTACCCGCTGCTGATCGGGGTCGCCGCCTACTACGTGCGTCACGCGGAACGCAACGAGCGCGACTTCTCCGACCTCGTCGGTCGGGGCGAGTAGGCGGCCGCCACCAGTGACGACCAACCCGGTCTACGGCATCGTCGCGGTCGCGTTCGTGGCCGTCGCGACCGTGTGCGTCGGCATGATCGGCGTGCGCGTCGCCCGTACGACGAGCGACTTCTTCGTGGCGTCGCGCAAGGTGTCGCCGATGTGGAACGCCTCGGCGATCGGCGGCGAGTACCTCTCCGCCGCCTCGTTCCTCGGCATCGCGGGCCTGATCCTCGCGTACGGCGTCGACATGCTGTGGTACCCCGTCGGCTACACGGCGGGCTATCTCGTCCTGCTGGTACTCATCGCGGCGCCGCTCCGGCGCTCCGGCGCGTACACACTGCCGGACTTCGCCGAGACCAGGCTCGCGTCCGTCGCCGTACGGCGGTGCACCACCGTGTTCGTCGTGCTCATCGGGTGGCTGTACCTGATTCCCCAGCTGCAGGGTGCCAGCCTGACGTTGCGCACCATCACGGGCGCGCCGCCCTGGGTGGGCGGCCTCGTGGTGTGTGCGGTCGTGCTCCTCGCCGCGCTGTCGGGCGGCATGCGGTCGGTAACGTTCGTCCAGGCGTTCCAGTTCTGGCTCAAGCTCTGCGCGCTGCTCATCCCGGCACTGTTCCTCGTGGCGCTGGCTCGCGACGCGGGGACGCCTGTGGTCGGCGACGATCCCCCACGTGTCCGCGAGACGACGAGCGTCACGGTGCGCGGCGACGCCGTCGTGCGGCTGCGGGGCACGCAGACGTATGACATCCGCGGTGTCGTCGACGGCCGGCGGGTCGCGGGTCCGACCGAGCTGACACGCGGTCGGCACGTCCTCGGGTCGGGGACCGAGGTGACGCTCGCCGCGGGTGCCGAGGTGCCCGTGCGCGCGGACCTGCCGTCGACCACCGACGGAGAGTGGGCGATGCCGCTCGGGTCGCACGACGAGCATCCGCTGTACGCGACGTACTCGCTCATCCTCGCGACGTTCCTCGGCACGATGGGGCTGCCGCACGTGCTCGTGCGCTTCTACACCAACCCCGACGGCCGCGACACCCGTCGCACGACGTTGGCGGTGATCTGCCTGCTCGCGGCGTTCTACCTGCTGCCGACGATCTACGGTGTGCTCGGTCGACGCCACGCGCCCGACCTGCTGCTCGGCGGGACGACCGACTCGGCGGTCCTCGTCCTGCCCGAGCGGCTCGTGGGCGGGGTCGGTGGCGCGCTGCTGGGGAGCCTGGTGATCGCCGGGGCGTTCGCCGCGTTCCTGTCCACGTCGTCGGGACTCGCGATCTCGGTGGCTGGCGCCCTCACCCAGGACGTCCTGCGCCCCAGGCGCCGCCACGTGGCGGCGTTCCGGGTCGGCACGCTGTTGGCGGTCGTGGTGCCGTACGTGCTGTCGCTGTTCTCCGAGGGACTCGGCGTGGCCTCGGTCGTGGGCCTCGCGTTCGCGGTCGCGGCGTCGAGCTTCTGCCCGCTGCTGGTGCTCGGCGTCTGGTGGCGCGGGCTGACGGCGGTGGGCGCCGTGACGGGGCTGCTCGTCGGCGGCGGGGTGGCGACGGGCGCGGTGCTGACGACCGTCTTCGCCGGACCGCAGACGGGGTGGCTCGGCGCCCTGCTCGGGCAGCCGGCGGCGTGGACGGTGCCGCTCGCGTTCGGCGTCATGATCGCGGTCTCCCTGCTGACCCGCCGTCGGGTGCCCGCGGGGGTGGCGAGGACGATGGTGCGGTTGCACCTGCCGGAGTCCCACCACGTCGCCAGGGGAGAGAACGTCACGTGACGGCCGACGCACCCGGGGCGGACCCGTTCGCCGGGATTATGGCGCAGCCCGGGGTGTCCGACGCCGTCGCGGAGGCGCGGGAGGTGGTCGACCGGCTGGCCGGTCACCGCGCCCTGCGCAGGCACGCGCCCGCGGTCACCGCCGAGAGCGCGCTGCGCGGTGCCCGTGCGTCCGCGGCGCTCGCGGGAGTGGACGTCACGCTCAGCGAGCTGCGGGAGGGTCCGCCGGGGACCGGCGTGGTGCAGGGTGCGCTGCGGGTGACGGGCGAGACCGGGGCGCTGCTGAACGCCTGGCGCCAGGCGCCGATGCAGGCCCTCGCCCGGCTGCACTCCCTTGCGGCCGCCGACCTGGTGCCGGCGCAGGAGCGCGGACGTCCGGCGTCGCCGATCGCCGCGGCGCGGATGCAGGCGCTCGCCGCCGCGCTCGGCGCGCAGACCGCGGCGCCGGCGGTCGCCGTCGCCGCGCTCGTGCACGGCGAGGTG
>WHST01000041.1 GCA_009379955.1 Streptosporangiales bacterium
ACCGTTGTGATCACGCCGTCGCCAGGGACACCGCGGGCCACCCCCTACTTTTCACCCGTAGGGGATGGCCCGCCAGGGTCCCCCAGTGGTTGACGTGATCAACGTGGACTTCACCTCGTGCCGGGACGAGGTGAAGTCCATGTCGGTGAGGTGAAGCTCCGCCGACGACCCTCGCAGCGCACCCGTGAACGGCACCCTCACCATGCCCCGACACGGTGAGGGTGCCGTTCACGGGTCGTGGCCGCGAGGCGACCGACACCACGACCGAGTCCACCCTTGTCACCCGCCCGGGGTCGCCGCACCAGCGGCGATGGATGACTGACAACTCACCTCGAGGGTGGGTCTTCCCACACCTGTTCACCGACCGGCGGTGCGGTGATCTTGTCCTCGTCCATATTCAAACACTAGACCGAGCCAGTTACGGTACTCCGCGAATTCAGGCGTATTACCGACCGATGCGGATCACGAACCAATAACGAATAGGCAGCCGCGGACCGGCGACCACGCAGCCACCGGGAAGCAAGGCAGCCACAGGAGCTGCCTCACCCCGTAGACGCGCGCTGTTCAGGTCGATCGTCGGGTGTCAAGACTCCGCCAGACCACAGCACCGCCATAAACGCCAAGCGGATTCTTGACACCCGACGATCGACTTAAACAATGAAAAGAGGGGTGAGGCAGCGGACCCCACAGACAGCGCACCCAACAGGCACCAACCCACAGATCACCCAACAGTAAGCACCGTATGCAGCCCCAAGTCCGCAGCAACAGACCCCGAGCCCACCAGCGAGAAGGACGGAACCCGCTGACCCAGCCGAGGCGAGTACCACCCCGCGACGGGTTCGAGAGACCCCCGATACACCGTCCACGAAAGCCGACCGGGCAGATCGAGGGTCGCCTCACCGGAGGACCACCGCAGCTTCGCCACCGAGCCGTCCAGCACCGCCGTGACGTCGGGACCGAGGTGGTACGCCATCCGCAGCCGATGCCCGGCACCGCCGAGGACGCGGTCCTCGACGTGCAGGGCGCGGCGCACGCGGTCGAGGCTCACCGTCCTGCGGTGCGTCGCCGGTGGCGACAGGGCGCGGTAGCCGTCGTGCTCGGCGGTCCACCTGACCGTGTCCTCGTCGTCCCCGACCGCGGTGTCGAGCACCCTTGTCCTGGCATGCCTGAGCCACAGGAAGGGACCGCCGTCGATCGACTGGTCGCGGTCGGCCAGCTCCACGGTGTTGTGGGCGAGGGTCGACCTGAAGTAGCCGCGCCAGCGTGGATCGCCGTGGTAGCAGTACGTCCCCGGGTCGACGAGCACGTCGACACCGCCCACCCGCAGCTCGACCGAGAGCGCGTCGGCGTGGGCGTGGGCCGCGATCGACAGGAAGCCGTGCGGCCCGCCGTCGCACCGGCACCAGATCTCTGGTCGCGCGTCGTCATGGGTGCGCAGCAGCGTCATCCCGGCGTCCGCGAAGTGCGACGGACGCACGAGCGGCCGGTCACCCGCCCGCACGCGCGGCCCGAGCAACGACCCGACGAGCGTGCTCGACACGTCGGGCGCAGCGCGTGGCCACCAGTCGAGCCGCGCGACGGCCGCCTCGCCGAGTGCGAGGAACGACGTCCAGGTGCTCGCGTCCGGCGGGTCGAGGACAAGAGCTCTCCCCTCGTCGCCGTCGCCCTGCCGAGGCGGCCGCCCCGTCTCGTCGACGACGGCCGCGGCCGCGTCGAACATCCGCGTGAGCAGCTCCCACGTGGCCGGCGCGAGCGGCGTGCCCGCAGCGTCGGCCTCCACGGCGGCGAGCAGGCCGAGCTCGGCGACGAAGCGGTGGTAGTCGGACGCCAGCTCGCGGTTCAGCCCGTCGCCGAACGTGTTGCGGTCGAGCTCGCGCGCGAGCCGCGCCGACGCGTCGGCGCGCCAGCGCGCGCTCTCCGCGAACCACGGGAACGCGCAGGCCGCGACGAGCCGGCCGGCGGCCTCGGCGATCACGTGGTTGTTCGCGGACGAGCCGCGGCTGACGAACCCGGCGAGGTAGCGCTGGTGCCAGTACAGCTGCCGGAGCGCGAGGTCGTCGCGTTCGAACAGCTCGCCGACACCCGGCCAGTCCGCCAGCAGCCGCCTGATCCACGCCCAGCCGATCAGCCGGATCCCGGTCTCGATGCCGCTGGTCCAGTGGATGCCGGACAGGAACGGGTTCTCCCGCCACCACGAACGGAGCTGCTCGGCGACCCGCTGCGCGTACGCGTCGTCGCCGGTGAGGTACCAGGCCGACGCGAGCAGGGTGAGGTGGTGCTGCCGCGACAGCTCCCAGACCTGCTTGACGTTGCCGGTCTCGCCCTCGGACCTGTGGTTGATGCGGAACGCGTACACGTCGGGCGACGACCGCCGGCCGGTGACCGGGTCGAGGAACCAGTCCGGCGCGACGAGGTCGGTGCGCACGACGCCGAGCACGTCGAGGTGCCCGGCGAGGATCTCGTCGGCGGCCTTGACGACCGCCGCCTTCGCGTCGGCGGGAACGGCGTCACGCGCGTCCTCGGGCAGCACCGCGGTGAACCGGCGCTCGGGCACCAGCCGCACCGGGGTCGCGGGCTCCTGCCCAGGACGCACCTGGAGCGACGCCCACCGCGTCTGCCGCACCTGGTCCCGGGTGCGCCAGACCACCTCGGCGGGCGACATCCGCGCGAGCCGGCGCGCATACCACCGCAGCGAGGGACCGCTCACTGCGTCTCCACCGCTCCTATGGCTTCCGGCCGGCCGCTCGCCAGGCTCCGGTCCACCGCGATCGTCGCCCGCGTGGTCGCAACGAGCGAGTCGAACGCGATCGGCATCGGACCGCCCGTGCGCACCGCCGCGACGAAGCGTTCGAGCTCGCGGCGCTGACCCTTGTCCTGGCCCCCTCTCGCCCGCCTGGTCGTGGCGCGCCGCCCGGTCCACAGCCGCGTCGACCGGAAGTCGTCGAGGCGCGCGTTGCGCCCGCCACCGGTCGCGTCGAGGGTCTCCTTCGGGAACCGCTCGTTGCCGCCGGTGACGTACGTGACGGTGCCCACCGATCCGTTCGCGAAGCGCAGAGTCACGTGGACGTCGCCCGGCTCGCCGCCGCCGACCGCGTAGACCCCGACGGGCGGGCTGTCGACCCACCACGTGAGCGTGTCGAGGAAGTGCCCGCCCTCGCCGGCGAACCTGCTGCCCTCCTGCGCCTCGTCGAGGTACCAGCTCGATGCGTCGAGCGCGCCGGCGTTCACCAGGTAGCGGACGGCGGCGCCGTCCCCGCACGGGCCGAAGCCCGCCTTGAGGTCGGTGAGCAGTGGCGCGAACCGGCGGTTGAACCCGACCATGATCCGGTCGTTCCCGGTCTCCGCGACGGTCTCGACGATCCGGTCGACCTCCTCGGAGGTCAGGGCCAGCGGCTTCTCGACGAAGACCGCCTTGCCGCGTTCGAGCGCGCGACAGGCGAGGTCGGCGTGCGTGCTGTGGCGCGTGACGACGAACACCGCGTCGACCGCGTCGTCGTCGAGCACGGCGTCGGCGTGCGTCGACACGCGGGTGAAGCCGAACCGCCGCTTGGCGTTGGCCGCGGACAGTGAACGGTTGGTCGCCACGTGGACGAGCTCGGCCGCGCCGTCCTTCGCGAGGTGGGGCAGCAGCATCGACGACGCGTAGTTGCCTGCGCCGACGAAACCGAGCCGCGGCGTCGCCCCGTCCCGCTGGCGCGGGAGCACCGTTGCAGGCGGGACGACCCGCGGTGGCGTGTACCCGGCTCCGGGCGCCGCCTCCGCCGGCGCAGGGTACGCGAACAGGAAGCCCACACCGGGCAGCGCGCCCTCGCTGAGCTGTCGGTAGGCGTCCGTCGCGTCGGCGATCGGGAACACCCGCGCGATGAGCGACCCGACGTCGATCTGCTCGCGGGCGATGAGGTCGACGAAGCACTCGAGGTTGCGCCGCTCCGTCCACCGCACGTAGCCGATCGGGTAGTCGACGCCGTGGAGCTCGTACGTGTCGTCGTAGCGCCCTGGCCCGTACGACCGGGAGAAGCGGACGTCGAGCTCCTTGTCGTAGTAGGCGTTCCACGGCAGGTCGAGACGGGTCTTGCCGATGTCGACGACGCGGGCACGGTCGCGCGCGAGCCGTGCCGCGGTCTCGACGGGCCCGTTCGACGACCCGCCGGCCACCAGGAACACGTGGTCCGCGCCGGCACCTCCGGTCGCCTCGGACAGCGCGCGTTCGAGCGTCTCGACGCCCGCCTCCGACGGCTCGGCGGCGAGCAGCGCGCCCGCCTTCTCCGCCATCCGGCAGCGTTCCTCGACCGTGTCGATGCCGAAGACGCGGACGCCCGACGCGACGAGCAACCGGACGACGAGCTGACCGACCAGGCCGAGACCGACGACGCACGCCGAGTCGCCGAGCTGCACCTCGGACCTGCGGACGCCGTGCATGGCGATGGCGCCCACGGTGGCGAACGCGGCCTGCTCGGGCGGGACGCCATCGGGCACGGGCACGCACATGTTCGTGGGGATCCAGTTGTACTCGGCATGGAGCGCGTACTCGTTGCCCGCGGCGGCGACGACCTGGCCGACGCTGAACTCCTCGGCTCCGCGCCCGACCTCGACCACCACGCCGCACAGCGAGTAGCCGAGCGGGGTGTAGGAGTCGAGGCGGTTCATGACCTTCTTGTACGTCGTCAGCGCGCCCTGCTTGGCGACGGAGTCGACGACCTTGCGCACCTGGTCGGGACGCGCGCGTGCCTTGCCGAGCAGCGAGAGCTTCGCCTCGCCCACCTTCATCAGCTCGGTACCCGTCGAGATGAGGGAGTACAGCGAGCGGACGAGCACGCCGCCGGGCGCACACGTCGGCGGCGGGACGTCGAGCACGGTCAGCTCGCCCGAGCGGTAGTTCTGCGCAACCTGTCTCATGTCGCCCTTCGCCTGGTATCTCGCCGTACGCCCGTCAGCTCACGCCGAGGGACCGCATGTTCCGGTGCCATGTCTCGAGCGTCAGCAGCTGCCAGATCTGCTTCGACCTGTCCTCGCGCCCGGAGCGCTCGTCGTCGACGAGACGTGCGAGGGCGGGACGCCGCAGGAACCCCGAACGCGCCAGCTCGCCGGACAGCAGGTCGTCGTCGACCATCTCGCGCAGGTCGGTGTCGACCCAGGCCCGCAGCGGCGCGCCGAACGACGCCTTCGGCCGGTACACGATCTCCTTCGGCAGCCAGGCCTCGGCGGCGCGCTTGAGCGCGAGCTTGCCCTGCCGACCACGGATCTTGTCCCCACCGGGGATCGAGAACGCCGCGCGCACGACCTCGGGGTCGACGAACGGCACCCGTACCTCGGTCGACGCGGCCATGCTCGCCCGGTCGGTGTACGCGAGGTTGAGTCCGGGCAGGAACATCCGCGTGTCGGCCAGGCACATGCGGCTGACGTGGTCACCGAGCGCGTTGTCGTGGTACGTCTCCGCGTGCTCGTCGAGGATCTCCCCGACGTGGCCGGCGAGCTCCGGGTCGAGGAGGTCGACCAGCTCGCCGGGGTCGTACATGGTGTAGCTGCGCCGGAACGCCGCCTCCTCGGGCAGCTCGGCGAACGTGAGGAACCGCTTGGCCCAGCGGACGTACCGCAGGCCGCGGCCGTTCGCGGTGACCGGAGCGCGGTCGACCGCGGCGTGCACGGCCCCGGTGAGCGGGTCGGGGAGCCGCCGGTAGCGCTGCGCGATCACGCAGGCGAGCTGCTTGCGGTAGCCGCCGAACAGCTCGTCGGCGCCCATCCCCGACAGCAGCACCTTGACCCCGGCGTCGCGCGCGGCCTCGCACATCAGCAGCGTGTTGATCGCCGCGGGGTCGCCGATCGGCTCGTCGAGCACGTCGGTGATGCGCGGCAGCAGGTCGACGACGTTCGGCGCGATCTCGATCTCGTGCAGGTTGACGCCGTACCTCGCCGCGACCTTGCGCGCGTAGATCGCGTCGTCGGGCATCGCCTCGCGCCGCTGGTCCTCGGGCCGGAACGTGATCGTGTACGCGTCGAGGCCCGGCTCGGCACGCTTGGCGAGCACCGTGACGAGGCTGGAGTCGAGGCCGCCGCTCAGGAAGCTCGACACGGGCACGTCGGAGACGAGGTGCGCGGCGACCGAGTCCTCGAGCACCTGGCGCAGGTCGGCCGGCGGTCCCGCGGCGGCCTCGGCCGCGACGTCGGCGATCCGCCAGTACGTGCCGTACCGGCTGCCGCCGTCCGGGCAGAACTCCGCCCACGACCCCGGCGGCAGCTTGTGGACCCCCTCGATCGCGCACCGGTTCTCCGGCAGCCAGTAGAAGAGCATCGACGCGATCAGGGCACCGGGCTCGGTGCGCAGCTCGGGACCGATCGCCGCGACCAGCGCCTTGAGCTCGGACGCGAAGACGACGCCGCCCTGCCGCAGGGTGTAGAAGAGCGGCTTGATGCCCATCGGGTCGCGCGCCAGCGTGAGCTTCCGCGTCCGCTCGTCGAACACGGCGAACGCGAACATGCCGCGGAAGCGCGAGAGCGCACCGGTCCCCCAGTACCGCCACGCCTCGAGCACCACCTCGGTGTCGGAGTCGGTACGAAAGTGCACGCCCGCCCGGGTGAGCTGGGTACGCAGCTCGCGGTAGTTGTACAGCTCGCCGTTGTACGTCAGGGTCAGACCCTGCTTCGTGAACGGCTGGTCTGCGGCGGCGGTGAGGTCGATGATCGACAGACGCCGGTGCGCCAGGTGCAGCTGGAGGTTCTCCTCCTCGATGCACACGATGCCGCTCGCGTCAGGACCGCGGTGGCCGAGCCGTTCGCTCATCGTCAGGGCGACCGCCTTGCCGTCGTCCTGCTGGAAGCACCCCGCGATCCCGCACATACGTCAGCCCCCCTGCATTGTCGAGACGCCGGTGGTGGACGCCGGCGCGGCGTCGGTAGGGGCGGCGAGGCCGTTGTAGACGCCGACGTACGCCTGCAGCTGGTGCGTCCACGCCAACTCGCGCTCGACGCGCCTGCGGCCGAACGCGCCCATCCGCCGGCGGCGCGGCTCGTCGTCGGCGAGGGCGACGATCGCGTCGGCGTACTTGTCGACGTCGTTCGGCTCGACGTAGACGGCGGCGTCGGCAGCGGACACCCGCGTCTCGCGCAGGTCGAAGGCGACGACCGGGAGGCCGAAGGCCATGTACTCCATGGTCTTGTTCATCGTCGAGACGTCGTTGAGCGGGTTGAGCGGGTCGGGTGAGAGCCCGATGTCCGCCGTCGACATGACCTCGGCGACCGTCTCGTCGGGAGCGCGTCCGGTGAACTCGACGTGCCCGCGCAGGTCCAGCTCGTCGCGCAACGCCGCGAGCTCGTCGTAGCAGTCGCCGCTGCCGATGATCGTGAACGCGATGTCGTCGCGGCCCAGCTCGTGCACGACCCGGTGGGCCGCGCGCACCACGACGTCGACACCGTCCTGCGGACCCATCACGCCGATGTACGCGGCCAGGTGGCGGCGTCCGCGGCGGCGCTCGGGGTACTCCTGCCCGCGACGCAGCAGGTCGGGGTCGGGCCCGGTGCGCACCACGGTGACGTCGGCCGGCAGCTTGCCGCTGCGTTCCACCGCGATCCGCCGGTACGAGTCGTTGGTCGAGATGACGTGGTCGGCCGTCCGGTGCGTGCGGCGTTCGAGCGCGCGCAGCATGCGGTACGGGAACGACGCGCCATCGGGAAAGCGCGACTCGTACAGCTCGGGACACAGGTCGTGGTGGTCGAACACGAACCGGCTGCCGTCGGTCCTGCGCAGGAACGAGGCGATCGGCCAGAAGATGTCGGGCGGGTTGCAGGCCTGGAACACCTGGAACCGCCCGCGCCTGCGCGCCCGGCCGGTCAGCCACGCGGTCGCCGCGAACGAGGTGATGTACTCCGCGAGGTAGCTCAGCGTGCCACCGGTGGTGACGAAGCCCTTGTACTTGTACAGGTGGACGCCGTCGAGGTGCTGGTACGACGGGTCGCCCGGTCCCTTGGGGCACACCACGGAGACGTCCCAGCCGTCGGCGACGAGCGCCTGGCACTCCAGCCACACGCGGCGGTCGAACGGCACGGGCAGGTTCTGCACCACGACCAGCGCCCGGCGCTGCGTCCCACGGCGGGCGGCTCGGCGCCGCGCGCTGCGATCGACGGCTACCATCCGACCCCCTCGTATCCGGCGAGCGCCTCGACGTCGTCGCCGAGGCGTCCGCTCAGGTCGACGACCCGCCGCGGTGGGTTCGCCACCAGCGCGTCGAGCACCGCGGGGTCCGTGGACGACACGAGTGCGACGTCGGCGCCGCGCAACGCCTCGAGCGGACCGTCGGTGAACAGCCGCCGCAGGTGCGGCAGCTTCGACTCCACGTGTTTGCGGTTCGCGCCGATCAGCCGCGCGGGGTTGACGAGAGCGTCGTAGATGCGCAGCTCGTACCCCTTGCCGATGAGGCGTTCCGCCAGCTCGACGCTCGGGCTCTCGCGCAGGTCGTCCGTCGCGGACTTGAAGCTCAGCCCGAGCAGCGCGACCACCTGCGCGTCCGTCGCGACGACCCGGTCGACCACCTCGTGCACGACGCGCTCGTTGCTCGCCAGGGTGCCGGCGAGCAGCGGCATGTCGGCGCTGTTCATCCGCGCGAGGTACAGCAGCGACCTGAGGTCCTTCGGCAGGCACGACCCGCCGAACGCGAAGCCCGGCCGCAGGTACGTCGGCGAGATGTTGAGTCTCGTGTCGGTGCAGAAGAGCTCCATCACCTCGCGGGTGTCGACGCCGAAGGGGCGGAACATCCGACCCATCTCGTTGGCGAACGACACCTTGGTGGCGTGGAACGCGTTGCACGCGTACTTCAGCGCCTCCGCGCTGCGGACGTCGACGACCCGTACCGACCGGTCGAGGAACCCGAACAGCTCCGTGACGACCTTACCCACGCGCTCGTCAGGCGTGCCGACGACCACGAACGGCGGGTCGAAGAAGTCGGCGACCCCCGAGCCCTCGCGCAGGAACTCCGGGCACATCCCCGCACCCGCACTCTCCGCGGGCAGCGCCGGCGCGACGACGTTCTCCACCGTCCCCGGCGGGACCGTGCTGCGCACGACGACCGCGTGGAAGTCCGACGCCGCGGGCCGTGCGACGGTCAGCGCGCGGGCGATGCCATCGACGGCGCTCTGCACGTACGACAGGTCGGTGCTGCCGGTGGACGTCGACGGCGTCGGCACGCACACCAGCGACAGGTCCGCACCGTCCAGTGCGACCTGCGGATCGGTGGTCGCGTGCAGGTTCCCCGCGACGACCGCCGCGGAGATCATCTCCGCGAGACCCGGCTCGATGACGGGACTGCGTCCCGCGTTGATCGCATCGACCTTCCCTGCGTCGACGTCGACTCCCCAGACGTCGTGACCGTGTGCCGCCAGACAGGCGGCGGTGACCGACCCCACGTAACCCACGCCGAACACGGCGACCCTCATGGCGACTCCCCTGCTGACAACGACGATGCCCTGCGCAGTGGGTCTATAGAGCGGCCACCGACCACGATTGATACAGCGACGTTGCGGGCGAAAGCGGATGTATCAGGGTGGACGCTCGCGCATCCTCTGGTGGGGCACGCCGACCGGAGGTTCACTCATGACCGGACTCGCACAACGGGTACACCACAAGCTCGGAGATCCCGACCGCAAGAACTCGCTGTCGAGCAGGCGCCGCGCCGTCCGCTTCCAGGAGCTGCTGCGACGCTTCCCGGCGCTGGACTCGATGCGCGTCCTCGACCTCGGGGGAACTCCGGAGTTCTGGCGCTCGGCCCCCGTGCAGCCCGCGTTTGTGACGACGGTCAACCTCGACCCGAAGTTCGAGCCGGAGGAGTCGTGGCTGCACCACGTCGAAGGCGACGCGTGCAACCCCGCCACGGTGGACCGCTGCCCGGGGACGTACGACATCGTCGTCTCCAACAGCCTCATCGAGCACGTCGGCGGCTACCAGCGTCGTCGCGACCTCGCCGCCGTGATCAGCTCCGCCGCGCCCGCCCACTGGGTACAGACGCCCGACCGCTACTTCCCCGTCGAACCGCACTACGTCGCTCCGGGTTTCCAGTTCCTCCCCGTGTGGGCCCGCGCCCGCCTCGTCAGCCGGTGGCCGCTCGCCCACGAGCGCGTCTACACCACCGAGGACGCCCTCGCCCAGGTGCTGACGATCGACCTGGTGAGCGCCACCGAGCTGCGCCACCTGTTCCCCACCTCGAGCATCTGGCACGAGCGCATGTTCCGTCTGTCCAAGTCACTCGTCGCGATCGGCGGCGCCTGACCCGGCGCGCGCACTACTGCGGCCACCCGTGAGGGGCACCCTCACCGTGTCAGGGCACGGTGAGGGTGCCCCTCACGGGCCAGGCGCAGGCGCCCGCCACCGGAGCCGGCGACTCAGCGGAACCGGCTTCCCTTGTCCTGGCGGTACGGCTCGGCGCGCCACTTGGCGGCCGACAGCTCGCGGGACACGTCGTAGCCCACGAACGTCCACGGCCCGACGTACGTGTTGGCGTACCAGCGGTTGTCCTGGTCGAAGGTGATCGCCTGCTGCACCACCTCACCGTCGTACGGCGACCAGGCGGGGTAGGTGCCGTAGTTGGCGAGCAGTGCCATCCGCCCGCAGGTCTTGCTCCGGCATCCGGGGACGGCGGCCGGGTCGAGCACGAAGCGGTTGTCGTGGACGGAGACGCGCTGGGTCTTCCACCGGCAGTCGGCGTAGAGCGTGCCGCGGGCGATACCGGGCTGCGCGCATCGCGACGCCTTCGGGACGAGGCGGGTGCAGTCGCCGCTGGGGTTCGCCGGGCTGTTGCAGAAGCGGTCGGCGTTCTCCCAGGCGGTGATGCCCGACCAGTTGTTCTCGAGCAGGTTGCTGTGGACGTCGATCTTGTCGGTGCGCGCCGGGATGCGCGGCTCGCCGCCGGACTCGGAGAGGTAGATGGCCGAGCTCGGGAACGTGTCGCCGCGGTCGGAGAACTCCCGGCCCTCGACCCAGTTGTTCCTGCGCATGACGTTGTCGCGGATGATCGCGTTGTAGCTGGTCTCGTAGATGATCGCGGCGCTGTCGTTCTCCTCGAACAGGTTGTCCTCGACGAGGATGTCGTTGTTGTTGACGTCGGCCCACAGACCCGGCCCGCGGTTGTCGTGGATCCAGTTGTTCCGCAGGTCCGCGCCGTCGACCGCCCAGAGCTTGAGGCCGCCGGTGCACCCGCAGCCCTCGAGCTTCCGCTCCCAGTCGTCGGTGTTGTTGCCGACGATCTCGTTGCCCTCGACGACCAGGTCGGTGATGGTGTTGCCCTGCTTGTACGCGTTGATGCCGTACTGGCCGTTGTCGCGCAGGCAGTTGCCGCGGATCCGCTGGTGCTCGCCCGCCATCATGGCGGCACCGGAGTTCTTCTCGATGGTGTTGTGCTCGACCACCCAGCCGTCACCGGAGTCGTGGTTGACGACTCCCTGGTTGTGCGGCGCGACAAACCCCGTGATCGTGAGGTACCTGACGGTGACGCCCGAGGCCTGCTGGGTGAACGCGAAGTAGTTGCGCCCCTTGCCGTCGAGCACCGCGCCGGGTGCGCCGAGGTAGGTGTTGCCGGTCTTCGGGATCACCTGGCCGAACCGGTCGTCGCCGAGCGTGTGCCTGCCGGGACGGAGCCAGAACGTCGTGCCCGGCGGGTTCGCCTGGGTCTTGTCGGAGAGGTCGACGTCGACCGCCGGGTCGACGACCACGGCACCCGCCGGCGGGCGGGCCGGTCCCCGCGCCATGGCGTCGCAGACCCGCGCCACCTCGACGTTCCGCGTCGGCCCCTCGTCGGTGGCCGTCGGACGGGGTGTCGGCCGGTCGTCAGGGACCGCCGCGAGCGGGGTGGACGTGTGCGCCACCGCCAGGACCAGCACGAGCACGACGAGCGCCGCCAGCGCGCCGCGGACGCCCCTCCTGCCCGTGGCGTCCACGAAGGTGTCCTCCCCTGCGGCGTGCTCCGGCGGAGCCGTCGTCCACTGGAGCGCCGGGACCCGGTGGTGATACAGCGCACGCTACGCCGATTCCGGTGTATCAGATCGAGGTCACGCCGATCTGTTGGAAGGGACCACTCCGGCCCCACGGATTCGAACGACCGACCGACGGGCAGGGGACGACGGATGAAGGTACTGGTCGCAGGCGATCGCGGCTACATAGGTGCGGTGCTGGTCCCGTTCCTGCGCGGGGCGGGACACGAGGTCGACGGCCTCGACCTCGGCCTGTACGAGGGGTGCGACTTCCGCGGCGGCCCGGAGGACGTGCGGCGGGCGCCGCGCGACACCCGTGACGTCATCCCGGGCGACGTCGCCGGGTACGACGCGGTCATCTGCCTGGCCGCCCTGTCCAACGACCCGCTCGGCCACCTCAACCGCGCGACGACGTTCTCGGTGAACCTCGACGGAACGGTGCGGCTGGCTCAGCAGGCCAAGGCCGCCGGCGTGCCGCGGTTCCTGTTCGCGTCGTCCTGCAGCCTCTACGGAGCCGCGGGCTCGGACGCGGTCGCCGAGGACGCCACGATGTCGCCCGTGACGCCGTACGGCGAGACCAAGGCGCTCGCCGAGGTGGAGCTCTCCAAGCTCGCCGACGACGACTTCAGCCCGACCTACCTGCGTAACGCCACGGCGTACGGGGCCTCGCCCAGGCTCCGTCTCGACATCGTGGTCAACAACCTCACCGGCATCGCGACGACGACCGGGCAGGTGCGGCTGGAGAGCGACGGCACGCCGTGGCGGCCGCTCGTCCACATCGAGGACATCAGCCGGGCATTCCTCGCGATGATGGAGGCACCCCGCGAGCTCGTGCACGACGAGGCCTTCAACATCGGCCGCGCCGAGGACAACGTCCAGGTGCGCGACATCGCCGAGATGGTCCGCGACGCCGTGCCCGGCTCGACGGTGACGCTGGCGGACGGCGCCGGGCCCGACGTGCGCGACTACCGCGTCGACTTCGCCAAGCTGACCGACACCTTCCCCGACCTCGGGCTCGCCTGGACGGTGCGCGACGGCGTCGAAGAGCTCGCGAAGGCGTACCTCGACCACGGGCTGACGTACGGCGAGTTCACCTCGGCGCAGTTCGTCCGGCTGCGGCGGATCAACCAGCTGCTCTCCCTCGGTCTCGTCAACGAGGAGATGCGGCGTACCAGCGACCAGCCCTTCCCGACCCCCGGGTCGGTTCGCGTCGAGGAGACCACGCGATGACAACCCTTCCGTCCTGCCGCCTGTGCGGCGCCACCCTGACCCGCACGTTCGTCGACATCGGCATGTCGCCGCCGTGCGAGAGCTACGTGAGCGCGGACGCGCTCGACGGGCCGGAGACGTTCTACCCGCTGCACGTCCGCATCTGCGACGAGTGCCTGCTCGTGCAGCTGCCCGCGTACGTCACGGCCGAGGACGTCTTCAGCGACTACGCCTACTTCTCGTCGTACTCCGACAGCTGGGTGGCGCACGCCGAGCGGTTCGTCGCGGGCATGGCCGACCGGCTCGGGCTCGACGAGCACAGCCTGGTCACCGAGGTCGCGAGCAACGACGGCTACCTGCTGCAGCACGCGGTCGCCCGCGGCATCCGGGTGCTCGGTGTCGAGCCGGCAGGCAACGTCGCCGTCGTCGCGCAGGAACGCGGCATCAGGACCGAGGTCCAGTTCCTCGGCGAGCGGACGGGGACGGAGATCGCGGAGCGGTACGGCGCCGCCGACCTGGTCGTCGGCAACAACGTGTTCGCGCACGTGCCCGACCTGCTCGACTTCGTGCGCGGCCTGCGCGCACTCGTCGCCGACCACGGCATGGTGTCGCTGGAGTTCCCGCACCTGCGCCGGCTGATCGAGAGCCGGCAGTACGACACCATCTACCACGAGCACTACTCGTACTACACGCTGAAGACGGCCGCCGCCGCGCTGGCGACCGGCGGGCTGACCGTGGTCGACGTCGAGGAGCTGCCGACGCACGGCGGCTCGCTGCGGGTCATGGCGATGCCCGACGCGGCCGCCGGCGAGCCGTCCGACATGGTCGGCAAGGTGTTCGCCGAGGAGCGCGAGGCGGGCCTGCACACGGTCGAGGGCCACGCCGGCTTCGCGCGCGACGTCTTCGAGGTCAAGGCCGCGCTCGTCGAGTTCCTCGTCTCCGCCGCGCGCGCCGGCAAGTCCGTCGCCGGCTACGGCGCACCGGGCAAGGGCAACACGCTGCTCAACCACTGCGGCATCCGCGAGGACCTGCTCCCGTTCACCGTCGACCGGAGCCCGCACAAGCACGGGATGTACCTGCCGGGCACGCACATCCCGATCCACCCGCCGGAGCGCCTCGCCGAGGTGAGACCCGACTACATCCTGATCCTCCCGTGGAACCTGCGCGAGGAGATCGTCCACCAGCTCGAGTACGCGCGGGAGTGGGACGCCAAGTTCGTCGTCCCGATCCCGCACCTTGACGTGATCTAGGAGATTGCCATGAAGGTCGTGATCTTCTGCGGGGGTCTGGGGCTGCGCATGCGCAGCGGGGTGGACTCCGCGCCGAAGCCGATGATGACCATCGGCGACCGGCCGGTGCTGTGGCACGTGATGCGCTACTACGCGCACTTCGGTCACAACGAGTTCATCCTGTGCCTCGGGCACGGCGCCGCCTCGGTGAAGCAGTACTTCCTGCAGTACGAGGAGACGCACTCCAACGACTTCGTCCTCGCGAAGGGCGGCCGGCAGATCGAGCTGCTGGAGTCGGACATCAGCGAGTGGCGGATCACGTTCGTCGACACCGGCATCGACACGAGCATCGGCGAGCGGCTGCGCCGCGTCCGCCCGTACCTCGAGGACGACGAGATCTTCCTCGCCAACTACGGCGACGTGCTCACCGACGCCCCCATGGACAGGATCG
This sequence comes from Streptosporangiales bacterium, assembly GCA_009379955.1. Taxonomy (NCBI): domain Bacteria; kingdom Bacillati; phylum Actinomycetota; class Actinomycetes; order Streptosporangiales; species Streptosporangiales bacterium. Next base: position 14,839 of record WHST01000041.1, read on the forward strand.
TCGACCAGTTCGCGACGAGCTCCGCCGTGGCGAGCCTGCTCGCGGTGCGGCCGCAGGAGTCGTTCCACATCGTCGAGTTCGACGCCGACTCCCGCGTCGGCGGTATCCGCTCGGTCACCGACCTCCCGCTGTGGATCAACGGCGGCTACTTCGTGCTGCGGCAGGAGGTGTTCGACGTCCTCGGCAAGGGCGAGGACCTCGTCGGCGACGCGTTCACCCGGCTGTCGGCGATGAGCAAGCTGCTCGCCGTGCCGCACCACGGGTTCTGGGCGGCGATGGACACGCTCAAGGAGCGGCAGGGCCTGGAGGAGCTGTACCGCCAGGGCTCACCGCCGTGGGTGGTGTGGGCACGCGACGCGGCCAGGTCCGCCGAACGACCCGCGGCGCCGGCGCCGGTGCTGGCCTCCTGATGCTGCCGTTCGACCTGGGCCTGCGCGGCGGGCGCCCCCATCTGGTGGCTCTCGCCGCGCACCCCGACGACCTCGAGATCGGGTGCGGCGGCACACTGCTCACCCTCGCCGCGACGGTCCCCGGCCTCACCGCGGAGATCGTCGTCGCCACCGGCACACCCGCACGACTCGACGAGGCGAGAGCGAGTGCCGCGCTCTTCCTCCCGGGGTGCACGGTCTCCGTCCGCACCGGCGACCTGCCGGACGGGCGCCTGCCCGCCCACTGGAACGAGGTCAAGGAGCTGCTCGAGGCCACGGCCCGCGACGGCCACGCCGACCTCGTCCTCGCCCCGAGCACCGCCGACGCCCACCAGGACCACCGGCTTGTCGCCGAGCTCGTGCCCACCGTGTGGCGCGACCACCTCGTGCTCGGTTACGAGATCCCGAAGTGGGACGGCGACCTCGGCCGTCCCACGCTCTACGTCCCGCTCGACGACGACGTCATGCGCGACAAGGTCGAACGCCTGCACAAGGCGTTCCCCTCACAGGTGGGGCGCGACTGGTTCGACGACGAGGTCTTCCGCGGCCTCGCCCGGCTGCGCGGCATGGAGTGCCGGGCGAAGTACGCCGAGGCGTTCACGACGACGAAGGCGAGGCTCACGTGGTGACGACGGCGTCCCACTGCCGGGGTTGCGGCTCCACCGACCTCGTGCTCGTCGTCGATCTCGGCGAGCAGACCGCCGCCGACTACTTCCCGCCGGTGGACACGCCGGGCGAGGACCCGCGGTGGCCGCTGGAGCTGTGGCTGTGCCGCGTGTGCACGCTCGTCCAGCTGGGTGACGTCGAGCCCGCGCTCCCCGAGGTACCACTCGCCGTGGAGTCCGCGACGAGCCTCGCGCACTCCGAGCGGTCGGTCGGCGAGATCCTGCGCGAGCACCCCGACCTCGCCGACGCACCGGTGTACGAGTTCGCCAGCCACCACGGCGGTTCGTGGCTCGGTCACCTCGGCGCCGCCGGCTGCCGGGTCGCCGGCGGCGGCGAGAAGGCGCGACTGGTCGTCGACGTCCACGGTCTCGTGCATCACCAGGACCTCGGACGCAGCCTCGACGAGCGCGCGGAGCGACTGGCCCCCGACGGCCTGCTCGTCTGCGAGTTCCACCACCTGCTCCCACTCGTCACCGGCACCCAGTTCGACACGATCAGGCACGGGCACTGGACCTACCTGTCGCTGGGCGCCGTCCGCGCACTCGCCGCCGCGCGCGGTCTGGTCGTTGTCTCGGTCAGGCACGTGGCGCTCTTCGGCGGCAGCCTGCAGGTGCATCTCAGACACACCGCCAGTGATCCCGAGGTCGACACCACGGTGCAGGAGGTCCTCGACGCCGAGGCCGCGGCGGGTCTCGACGACCGGCAGCGGCTCGCGGCGCTGCAGCAGGCGGCGTGGAGCTCGGCGGCGGCACTCCGCCGACGACTCGTGGCGGAGAAGCATCGCGGGCGTACCGTCCTCGGCTACGGCGCACCGTCGAAGGCACCGGTACTGCTCGACCTCAGCGAGGTCGGACCCGAGCTGCTCGCGTTCACGGTCGACGCCGCACCGGGGAAGCACGGTCGTCGCATCCCCGGGCGCGGTGTCCCGATCCGCCCGGTCGACGACCTGCGCGCCGCACGACCGGACGTCGTCCTGCTGTTCACGTGGGACATCGCGGACGAGGTGATCGCCTCGCTCGAGGCGGACGGCGGGTGGGGCGCGGAGTACCTGGTCCCCCTCCCCGAGCCGCACGTCGTGGCGGCGCCCGCCGAGCCCCGTCCCCTCGCGGGGTGAGGCATGACGCCCACCGAGGACACCGCAACGGCCGCGCCGACGCCCGTCGCACCGCCGCCTGTCGCACCGCCGTCCACCGCACCGTCGCGCTCCGCGTACGCGCGGAAGGCGCGCGGCGCGCTCGGGCGGCTGACCTGGGGTCTCGCCGACCAGGGTGTCGCGAGCCTGACCAGCTTCTGCGTGGGCATCGTCGTCGCTCGGGCGCTCAGCGCGGCGGAGTTCGGCGCCTTCAGCCTCGTGTGGGTCACGTTCGGCGTCGCCGTCAACTTCTCCCGCGGGCTCGCCACCGACCCGCTCGTAGTACGCCACAGCGGCGCACCGACCGAGGAGTGGCGCGCCGCCGTGCGCCGGTCGACGGGCACCGCGGTCGCGGTCGGCCTCGTCACCGGTGCCGCGTGCGCGGCCACCGGCCTCGTCCTCGGCGGCACGCTGGGCAAGGCGTTCCTCGCCCTCGCCGTCGTCATGCCTGGCATCCTGCTCCAGAACGCCTGGCGCTTCGCGTTCTTCTCTGCGGGGAAAGGCGCCCATGCGTTCGCGAACGACATGGTCTTCGCCGTCACCCTGGTCCCGTTCCTCTGGCTGGCGTTCGACCGGACGAGCGTCGCCTGGTTCGTGATCGCGTGGGGCGCGGCGGGCGCGGTCGCCGCCGTCGTCGGCTGCCTGCAGATCCGGCTGGTCCCCGACCTGACCGGGGTCGGTGAATGGCTGAGCAGGCAACGCGACCTGGGACCGCGGTACCTCGTCGAGAACGTCAGCCAGGGCGTGTCGACACAGCTGCACATGTACGGCGTCGGCGCCATCGTGGGCCTCGCCGCGGCCGGCACGATCCGCGGCGCGGAGCTGCTCCTCGGCCCGTTCGTCGCCGTACTGATGGGCGTGGCCATGTTCGCCGTGCCCGAGGCCACGCGCGTGCTGCGCAGGTCGACGCGGATGCTGTGGTACTTCTGCCTCGGCATCGGCGCGATCCAGGCCGCCGGCACCCTCGCGTGGGGCCTGGCGCTGACCTTCCTGCTGCCGGACTCCGTCGGTGAGCAGGTGCTCGGTCCCGTCTGGGCGACGGCGTCGCTGCTGATCCTCCCGACCACGCTGGCGGTCATGACCGCCGGCTTCTCGAACGGCGCGACCACGGGCCTTCGGGCGCTCGGCGCCGCCACGAGGAGCCTGAACGCCCAGGTGTTCACCTCTGCGGCCTACCTCGTCTTCGGCGTCATCGGCGCCGCGGTGGACGGCGCCTTCGGTTCCGCCTGCGGTTGTGCCTTCGCCACGCTGCTCGGCGCCTTCGTCTGGTGGCGGCAGCTGCACACAGGACTGCGCGATCACGAAAGGATGATGAGGATCGCATGACTCCTCGGCTCAGCATCGGCCTTCCCGTCTACAACGGGGAGAACTACCTCGCGGAGTCCCTCGACGCGTTGCTCGACCAGAGCTACGCGGACTTCGAGCTGATCATCTCCGACAACGCCTCGACGGACCGTACGGAGGAGATCTGCCGCGACTACGAGGCACGTGACGACCGGATCAGGTTCTTCCGCCAGCCGGTCAACATCGGGGCGGGTCCCAACCACAACTTCGTGTTCCACCAGGCGCGCGGCGAGCTCTACAAATGGGCGTCGCACGACGACCTGTACGGACGCGACCTGCTGCTGCGTTGCATCGAGGCACTCGACGCGGACCCGAGGCTCGCGCTCGCCCACACCTGGCAGGCGATCATCGGCGCGTCCGGCGAGGTCGTACTGCCCGTCGACTACACCCTCGCGACGGACTCGCCGGACGCGCCGGAACGCTTCCGCGCCATGCTGTTCGGCGTCGGCGGCGACGACTTCTACGGCGTCATCAGGCACGACATCCTGCGGCGTACGCCCCTGCAGCAGAGCTACCACCACGCCGACCGGACCATCGTGGCGGAGCTGGCGCTGTACGGGCCGTTCCACCAGGTGCCCGAGATGCTGTACTTCCGCCGCGACCACCCGGACCGCGCGGAGCGGGCACGGCCGACGATGCGGTCACGGTGCGCCAACCTCGACCCGCGAAGGGCGAACCGGTGGCGAAACCCGACGGCACGGCTCGTCGGCGAGTACGTGTGGGGCTTCGTCAGTGCGATCCGGCGCGCGCCGCTGTCGGCCGCAGACCGCCGCCGGTGCTACGCCCACCTGGGACGTTGGATGGCGAGCCGCGTCCGCGTCCGCCCGATGCCGACCATCGAGGACAGCGCGAACGCCGCGCGTGTGAAGGAGCCTGCGGTCTCGTGACGGTCCCCTCACCTCCGCGAATCGCGCTCTTCGGCCTGCTGGGTTCTGGCAACATCGGCAACGACGGCTCGTTCGAAGCGGTCCTGGCGCATCTGCGTGAGCACCATCCCGACGCCGAGCTGACGTGCGTGTGCACGGGGCCCGACGTCGTCGAGAAGCGCTACGGCGTGCGGGCGATCCCGATGCACACCCATCCCCCGGGCGCCGTGCACCGATCACGGGTGACGGCCGCCGTGCTGAAGTCCCTCGGGAAGGCCGCGGACGCGTTCCGCACGCTGCGCTGGGTGCGCCGCCACGACGTCGTCCTGGTGCCGGGCATGGGTGTCCTCGAGACGAACCTCCCGCAACGGCCGTGGGGGTTCCCCTACGCGCTCCTGCTGGTCACCGCGACCGGCCGGCTGATGGGCACGAAGGTCGCCCTCGTCAGCGTGGGCGTCTCGCCGACCAGGCAGCCGGTCACCAAGCGAGTGCTCGCCACCGCGGCCAGGTTCGCCACGGCCAGGTCGTACCGCGACATCCTGTCCAGGGACGCGCTGCGGGAGATGGGCGTCGACACGAGCGGCGACACCGTCTGCCCCGACCTCGCCTTCGCCTTACCGGTGCCGCGGGTACGGACGCCCGCACCGACGCGGACGGTCGGCCTCGGCGTGATGGCCTACCACGGGAACCACGCGGACCGGCACGTCGCCGACGACATCCACCGGGCGTACGTCGGCGCGTTGCAACGGTTCGCCGAGCGTCTGGTCGACGACGGCTACCGGCTGCGGCTGTTCACCGGCGATCCGGCGGACGAGAGCGTGTCGGCGGCGGTCGTCGCGTACCTGCGGGAGCGCCGCCCGGATCTCGACGACGACCGCGTCGTCGCGACGCCGCCGTCGTCGCTCGGCGAGCTGATGGAGGCGATGTCCGACGTCGACGTCGTGGTCGCCTCGCGCTACCACAACGTGCTGTGCGCGCTGAAACTCGGCAAGCCGACGATCTCGATCAGCTACGCCGAGAAGAACGACGTGCTGATGGCGCAGTTCGGGCTCGGCGACTACTGCCAGCCCCTGCGCGACCTCGACCTCGACCGGCTCACCGCGCAGTTCACGTCCCTCGTCGACCGCCGGGAGGAGCTCGCGCGGGGCATGCGCCGGCAGAGCGTGACCAACGCGCGGCTGGTCGGGGAGCACCTCGCCGCGCTGTCGACCCGGCTGTTCGCCGGCACGTCCACGTCCGCGCGGCCCTCCGCCGGATCCCGACCACGGGCGGGCTGAGGCATGGCGCCCGGCAGGCACTCCGTACCGACGCAGCCGCCCGAGTCGCGCTCGGCGGTGGCGCGGAAGGTGCGCGGCGTGCTCGGGCGGCTCACCTGGGGCCTCGCCGACCAGGCGGTCTCCAGCCTGACCAACTTCGCGGTGGGCCTCCTCGTCGCGCGCTCGCTGAGCGCGGCGGAGTTCGGTGCGTTCACCCTCGCCTGGGTCACGTTCGGTGTCGCCCTCAACCTCTCCCGCGGGCTCGCCACGGATCCGCTCGTGGTGCGCTACAGCGGCACGTCGCGCTCGGTGTGGCGCGCGGCCGTACCGGCGTCGGCGGGCACCGCTCTCGCGGTCGGCCTCGCCGGCGGTGTGGTCTGTGCGGTCGCCGGCCTGGCCCTCGGCGGGACGCTCGGCGCCGCGTTCGTCGCACTCGGGATGGTTCTGCCCGGCCTGCTGCTCCAGGACGCCTGGCGCTACGCCTTCTTCGCGGCGGGGAAGGGCGCGCGGGCGTTCGCGAACGACATGCTCTGGGCGGTCGCGCTGGTGCCGTTCCTCGGCCTGGCGTCCACCAGGGCGAGCGTCACCTGGTTCGTGCTCGCCTGGGGAGCCGCGGCGGCCGTCGCCGCACTCGTCGGCTGCCTGCAGACCCGGCTCCTCCCCGACCTGAGGGGCGTGGTCGGCTGGCTGAGCAGGCAACGCGACCTGGGGGCGCGGTACCTCTTCGAGAACGTCAGCCAGGGAGTGTCGTCGCAGCTGCGCATGTACGGCGTCGGCGCGATCGCCGGACTCGCCGCCGCAGGCACGATCCGCGGCGCCGAGCTGCTCCTCGGCCCGTTCCTCGCCGTGCTGATGGGCGTCAGCCTGTTCGCCGTCCCCGAGGCCGCGCGCGTCCTGCGCAGGTCGACGCGGACGCTGTGGCACTTCTGTCTCGGCGTGGGCGGACTGCAGTCGCTGGGCACCCTGGCCTGGTGCCTGGCCCTGCTCCTGTTCCTGCCCGACGCCGTGGGAGCCGCTGTGCTCGGTCCGGTCTGGGCGACGGCGTCGCAGCTGATCCTGCCGGTCTCGCTGTCGGTCATGAACGCCGGCTTCTCCGCCGGCGCGACCGCGGGGCTTCGCGCGCTCGGCGCCGCCGGGAGGAGCCTGCGCTCCCAGCTGTTCACCTCGGCCGCCTACCTCGTCTTCGGCGTCATCGGCGCGGCCGCGGGCGGCGCCTTCGGCTCTGCCTGCGGGTGCGCCGTCGCCACCCTGCTCGGCGCGGCCGTGTGGTGGTGGCAGCTGCGCGAAGGACTGCGCGACCACGACCGCGCGGCGAGGAGCCCCGCCCTCGCTGCCGCCACACCCAGACCCGAGTCCACGCACATCGACCAGGGAGCATGAGATGGACGTCGTCCAGGTACCCAGGATCGCCGGCGCGCTACTGCTCCGGCCGAGCCCGCACGTCGACGCGCGCGGCTTCTTCTCCCGCACCTTCGACAGCGCGGTCGTGCGTGCGGCCGGCCTCGACCCCTACGCGTTCGTGCAGGACAGCCTCTCCCGGTCGGTGCGCGGTGTCGTCCGCGGACTGCACCTGCGGTCCGGTGACGGCGAGGCGAAGCTCGTGCGGTGCTCCGCCGGCGCGGTCTTCGACGTCGTCGTCGACATGCGTCCCGACTCGCCCACCTACGGCAACTGGGAGTCGTTCGAGCTGTCCGGCGACACGCAGGTGACCCTGTACGTCCCCCGCGGGTGCGCGCACGGCTTCCAGGCGCTCACCGAGCCGGCCGACGTGGCGTACCGCATCGACAGGGAGCACGACCCGGCGGAGGACGTCACGATCGCGTTCGACGACCCCGAGCTGGCCATCCCCTGGCCGCTCCCCGTCACCACCATGTCGGCGCGCGACCGCGGTGCCGCGCCGGGCACTGCGCCCACCCCGGAGGCCGGGCTGCCCCGGTCGAGCCGGATGACCGAACGCCTGCACGCGCTGGTGCCGGGCGGCGCGCACACGTACGCCAAGGGCGACGACCAGTACCCGCAGGGGCTCGCGCCGATCATCAGCCACGGCCGCGGCGCGCACGTGTGGGACGTCGACGGCAACGAGTACGTCGAGTACGGCTCCGGCCTGCGCTCGGTGGGCCTGGGTCACGCGCACCCGCGCGTGACCGAGGCCGTCACGCGGCAGCTCGAGCGCGGCGCGAACTTCGCCCGGCCGGGCGCGATCGAGGTCGAGGCGGCGGAGCGCTTCCTGCGTACCGTCCCGACCGCGGACATGGTGAAGTTCGCGAAGAACGGCTCGGACGTCACGACCGCGGCGGTCCGGCTCGCGCGCGCGGTGACGGGACGTCCGCTGGTGGCGATCTGCGGGGACCACCCGTTCTTCTCCACCGACGACTGGTTCATCGCGACGACGCCGATGGCGTCCGGCATCCCCGGCGCGGTCGGCGCGCTCACGGTGAGCTTCCCGTACGGCGACCTCGCCGCGACCGCCGAGCTGCTGCGCAGGCACGACGGCGAGATCGCGTGCCTGATGCTCGAGGCCGCGACCCAGCACGACCCACCGGACGGGTACCTCGCCGGCCTGCGCGACCTCGCCCACGCGCACGGCTGCCTGCTCGTCTTCGACGAGATGATCACCGGGTTCCGCTGGGCCGACGCCGGCGCGCAGGGCCTGTACGGCGTCACGCCCGACCTGTCGACGTTCGGCAAGGCGCTCGGCAACGGGTTCGCGGTGTCGGCGCTCGCAGGGCGGCGCGAGATCATGGAGCCCGGCGGCCTGCGGTCCGGCGGCGACCGGGTGTTCCTGCTGTCGACCACCCACGGCGCCGAGACCCACGCACTCGCCGCCGCGATGGCCGTCCAGGACGCGTACGAGGCCGAGGGAGTCATCGCCCGCATGCACGCGCTCGGCGACCGGCTCGCGACCGGCGTCCGCGAGGTGACCGCGGCGACGGAGGTCGGCGAGCACGTCGTCGTCCGCGGCCGGGCGAGCAACCTGGTCTTCGCGACGCTCGACGGCGACGGCCGCCCGTCACAGGAGTACCGCACGCTGTTCCTGCGTCAGCTCCTGCTCGGCGGCGTCATCGCCCCGTCGTTCGTCGTGAGCGCCGCTCTGACCGATGCCGACATCGACCACACCGTCGACGTCGTCGCCCAGGCCTGCGCCGTCTACGCCAAGGCGCTCGACGCCGGCGACCCCGGCCCGTGGATGGGCGGCCGTCCCGTCAAGCCGGTGTTCCGCCTCCGTGCGTGAGGTTCGCGCCCGAGGTTCGCTGCCACGCCCCTCACCTCGCTCCAAATGATCATGTTGAGTGTGTCGTTTCCGTGATCCCAACGTGAATCGGGGGTTCCCACCTGCTGCAGGCGACGGGAACCCCCGAATCGCGAGGGGTACGCGGTGACCAGCGGCGTCAGCTCGGGCGAGTGCTGCCGTTGTGCTCCTCGGTGCCCTCCGTCGCCTGGGTGCCCTCGGTCGACTGGGCGTCCTCGGCCGTCTCGCGGCGGGCCTTGCGCAGGCGGCGGACGCGGGACACGACGAACCAGGCGACGGCGAGGACCACGACCGCGATGACGATCTTCTGGAAGACGCCGACGTACGTCTCGACAATGTGCCAGTTCTCGCCGAGGAAGTAGCCGGCGAGGATCAGCAGAGTGTTCCAGATCAGGCTGCCCATCGCCGTGAAGGCGAGGAAGATCGGCAGGGACATCCGTTCCACGCCCGCCGGGATGGAGATGAGGCTGCGGAAGATCGGGATCATCCGGCCGAAGAAGACGGTCTTGACTCCGTGCCGGGTGAACCACGCCTCGGTGCGCTCGATGTCCGACACCTTCACCAGCGGCAGCCGCGCGGCGATGGCGATGACGCGGCGGCGTCCGACCAGGGCGCCGACGTAGTAGAGGATCACGGCGCCGACGAGCGACCCGACCGTGGTCCAGACGATGGCCGCCACGAGGCTCATGTCGCCGCGGCTCGCGGTGAAGCCGGCGAGCGGCAGGATGATCTCACTGGGGATTGGCGGGAAGAGGTTCTCGAGGGCGACGGCGAGGGCGGCGCCGGGAGCGCCGAGGGTCTCCATGAGGGAGACGACCCAGCCGACGATCCCACCGGACGGTTCCGCGTTGAGTGGAGTGGCGATCACCGGATGAACGCTACAAACACGTCGCGTGGTCGGGCCATGCGGCCATCCTCCCTGTTTGCTGACGAACTCCACATCCGGCCCCCTGCGGAGTTCCGCAGGGTTAGCGTGAGGCGGTGACGGACGCGGACGGACTCGGTGGACCTCCGCCGCGTCGGTTCGACCGCGTCTCCGCGTGCCTGCTCGCCGCCCTTCTCGCCCTGCTCGCAGCGGCGGCGTACTACCCGTTCGACTGGAGCCCGCCGCGCGCGGTCGACAACGACGTCCGGCGCACCGCGGCCGGCACCCTGCGGTTCGGCGAGGACAACGTCGCGCGGACGCCCGGCACCCCGGCGTGGGTGGCAGACGCGCGGGACGGCGCACCGGTCCGGATCGACCTGCGGGTGCGCCCGGCCTTCCCGCAGCGGTACGCGCCCGTCTCGATCCTCATGGTGGCGCGGGACTTCTGGCACACCGACATCGGCATCGACCAGGACGGCAGGAACCTCGTCGTGTCGGTCGGCCGGCCGGGCGCGACGGAGAACGGCGACCCGCCGTTCGTCGTGGACGGTGCCTTCGGTCCCGGCAGGTGGACCGCCGTCCGGGTGGTGCTGGAGCGCGCCGCGATCGTCGTGGCCGTCGACGGGACGACCCGGGTGCGTGAGCCGCTGCCGGCGGGCTACCAGCGCAGCTGGGACGGCGGGCGACTCGCGCTCGGCGACGAGGTGCACGGCGGCCACGGCTGGCAGGGCGAGATCGCCAGGGCCGAGGTGCGGACGCCGAACCGGACGGTCGACTACGTGCGACCGGGCGCGCTCGACGTGCCGGCCGAGTCGTTCTACCTGCCCGACCACGTCGCGCCGTTCCCGCCGATCTCGCGGCTGGAGTGGGCGATCCTCGCGCTGCACCTGCTGTCGTTCGTCCCGGTGGGGTTCCTCGTCGCCCGGCTGCGGCGGCCCCCGTTCGCGATCCTGCCCGTGACGGCGCTCGCTGCGGGATTCGCCGCGCTGCTGGCGCTCGGCAAGTTCGGCTTCGACGGGCGGCACACGGCCGTCGCCGACGTCGCCTGCCAGGTCACCGGCGCCCTGGCGGGCGCCTGGCTCGCGCATCGCCGGCTCTGGCGGAGCCTTCGCAGGCGACGCTTCACCTCGTGACCGTGGACTTCACCTCGTCCCGGCACGAGGTGAAGTCCCTGCTGATCACGTTGACGTGATCAACGGGGAGCGCCCGCCGCACGAGCCTCAGTGTCCCTGGTCGGCTGCGCGGCGCGCGCGGCGCTGGCGGAGCACGCGGCGACCGAAGTCCGCCAGCTCCACGGTGTAGCGGTTGGTGAGGCGCCGCGGCTCCTGCACCCAGCGGTACGCCCAGCACAGCCCCAGCCGCACCACCCAGGACGGGTAGTACTGCAGCCGCTCGGCCAGGTGGTCGATCCATGCGCCGCCGGTCATGACGACGGGGACGTCGAGCCCGTCCAGGTAGTCGACGACGAAGCGCTGCTGGTACGGCGTCGGGATGCTCACGACGAGGAAGTCGGGCTTCGCCCGGGCGATCTCGGCGCGCATCCGCTCGAACGCGGCCGGCGTGTACTGCCGGTCGAGGCCCTCGCCAGGGGTGCGGTAGCCGTACGTGTGACCCGCGATGCGCAGGCCGGGGAAGCTCGCCGTCACCCGGTCGGCCGCCGCGGCAGCGACGCCGGGTGCCGAGCCGAGGAGGAACACCCGTGCCTCGCGCCGGGCGAGCTCCGCGAAGAGCGGCTCCACGATGTCGTCGTTGGCCAGCCGCCGCGGGATCCGCCTGCCCAGCATGCGCGCCGCGAGCATCACCCCGTGGCCGTCGGAGAGCACGTGGTCGAAGGCGTTGATCCGCTCCCGCAGGCCCGCGTCGTCGTGTGCCGCGACGAGGTAGTTCGGGTTCGCGAACGTGACCCGTAGCCGCCGACGCCCGTCGAGCGCGTCGCCGATGTCGGCGAGCAGCCGGTCGAGGTCGATCGCGCTCACCCGGACACCGAGGACGTCGACGCACGGGTACGGGGACAGTGGCGGAGCGGGCGGAGCCGAGGGCTCCAGGGGCAGCGCTGTCGAGATCAGCTCGCGCACGCCGACCACGTCACGCACAGCCACGTCACGGGCAGTGTCCACGCAGGCTTCTCCAGACAGGTGCAGAAGGGGCAGTCGACGAAACGTTACGGGTACTGGAGACATCACGTAGGTGACGTGCCGGTATCACGGACGCACCGTGTCCGCGGGTCGCACGCCGTCACCGGCGCGACGCCGGGCGGTCGGGCAGGTACCGGTAGCCGAGAAGACCAGGCACGGTCAGCGCCGTGACGAGTGCGCGTGTCGACCGGGGCATCTGCTCGCGCCACGCCTCGTCGAGGCGCAGCGGCACCGTACCGACGGTGAAGCGCATCGGGTTGCCCGCGACGCTGTGGTCGGTCGGCAGCTCGACGGCGTCGTCGCCGAGGAACGCCAGGTCGTCGACCGTGGGACGGTGCCGCAGGAACGTCGCCACCCTGGCGACGGACGCCCGTGGCGAGGCGACGAGGTCCTCGTACCGCAACAGCACGGACGGGACGCCGAGCGTGCCGAGGACGCCGAGCAGGCCGTTGTAGACGTCCCACTCCACGGCCGTGCGCACCGGCGGGTACTGCGCCATCGGCTTTCCGCCGCGGTCCGGTCGCTCGACCCGTTTCGACCAGGAGTAGCACACCCCGTGGCTGGACCGGACGAGATGAACCAGGCGCAGGTCGACGTCCGGCACCCGGCGCAGCAGGTACGCCGATGACGGGTACTTGGAGGTGTCGACGACGACATCGGCGTCGCTCACGTCGCGCACCGCCGCGTACACCCGCGACATCAGCTCCGCGTACCTGCGCAGCCGCGCCTGGTAGCGCGGCGAGACCGACGGCGCGGCCATCAGCGGGACGAACCTGACGCGCTCCACCGACTTGCGCAAAGCCCAGGCCTCGCGTGCGACCGATTCGTCCCAGCCGCCGAAGGCGCGCTCACCGACCTCGGTCCAGAACGGACATGTGTGGAACGACCGGCCACAGCCGCACATCCGGTCGTTGACCACGCCCTGGTCCCACAGGTAACAGAGCTCGCCGACCGCGCAGAAGCCCCTGGTCGCGCCGAGGATCCGGGACAGCAACGTCGAGCCGCTGCGCCCGTGGCCGCCGACGAAGGCGACGCGTACGGCACCTGGACTGCTCTCCGTCACCACACCTCCTCGGTCGGTCGCACAGGAGTACCGGACGTCCACGTTACGAAGCGATCAGCCGACAGGATGCGCGTTGAGTGAAAGGCTTCGTCAGTCGAGCACACCAAACGAGGTCGAGGAGTCAATGCCACGTCACCGTCGGTTGCTCGCGGTCGCACTCGTCGCCGCCCTCGCCTGCGGGGTCACAGCGGGCTGCACGCCACCGGGCGAGGAGAACGGCACGTCACCCTCCCCGGAGAGCACGCGATCGAGCGAGCCGACCGACCGGGTCGCGGGCGGTCCCCGACCCCCGACGAAGGGCGCGTGGATCGGCGCGGCGGTGCAACCGCGCAAGGTGACACAGGAGGGACGCGTGCAGGCGTTCCAGGAGTTCGAGAGCGTCACCGGACGCACCCTCGACGTGGTGCACACCTACCATCCGTGGGACGACCCGTTCCCGAGTGCGGCAGACGAGCACTTCCTCGAGCGCGGCCAGGAGCTGCTCATCGGCTGGGCAGGCTCGGACTCCCCCGGCATCGCCGCTGGGCGCTACGACCAGCTGATCAGGCAGCGGGCACGCGACGTGAAGGCCGTCGACGACCAGCTCATGATCGCGTACCGCTTCGAGATGGACCGCCCCAACCTGCGCAGCCAGGTGCGCTCGGCGAAGGACTACATCGCCGCGTGGAAGCACATCCGCGCGATCTTCGCGGAGGAGGGCGCGACGAACGTCGGCTGGGTATGGGCGCCGACCGCCAAGGGCTTCACCGAGGGGGACGCGGCCGATTTCTACCCCGGTGACAACCAGGTCGACTGGCTCGGCGTCGATGCGTACACCGGTCCCCGACTCCGGCCCTTCTCCGAGGTGATGCGTGCCTACATGGACTTCGCCGCCGAGCACCCAGGCAAGCCGATCATGATCGCCGAGTTCGGTCTCTCCGACCGTGACGGCAAGCGCCCCGCCTGGCTGAAGGCCGCACGCGAGTACGTCAAGGAGCAGCCACGGATCAAGGCGGTGCTCTACTTCAACGGCAACAGCGAGGCGCGACCCAACGCGCTGCTCGCGCTGCAACCGTCGGAGACGGGCCGGACGGCGTTCAACGACTGGCTCGCCGACCCGCACTTCAACACGCGCAGGCATCCGGTCACGGAGCCCGGATGACCGCCGTACGGGTCGGCTACCTGGGCGGGCTGGGCCGCAGCGGCACCACGCTGCTCGCCCGCCTTCTCGGCGCCCTGCCCGGCGTGTGCAGCGTCGGCGAGGACGTCCACCTGTGGGAGCGCGGAGTCGCCGCCGACGAGCGGTGCGGCTGCGGCAAGGCGTTCCACGACTGCGAGTTCTGGAGCGCGGTCGGCGAACGCGCCTTCGGCGGCTGGCACACCCTCGACCTCGACCGCGTCCGCCACGTCGCCGGCGCGGTCGAGCGCACGCGTCACGTGCCCCGGCTCGCCCACCGTGTCCCGCGCGAGACCCACCACCTGCTCACCGAGCACCTGCACACGTACGAGCGCCTCTACGCCGCCATTAGCGACGTCTCCGGCTGCCCGGTGGTGATCGACGCGAGCAAGCACAGCTCGCTCGCGTTCTGCCTGCGCTGGTCCCGCCGCCTCGACCTGCGGGTCCTGCACTGCGTACGCGACAGCCGTGCCGTGGCCAACTCCTGGCTGCGCACGGTCCGACGACCCGAGGTCGTCGGACGGGACGACTACATGCCCGTCTACCCGCCGGCGCGCACCGCCGCGCTGTGGTGCGTCGAGAACGCGTGCTTCGAGCTGCTGGGGCGCCGGGGCACGCCACTGCAGCGGGTGCGCTACGAGGACTTCGTCCGCGACCCCCTGGCGACGGTGCGCGCCGCCGCCGACTTCCTCGGCACGGCCCGGCCGGCCGACTCGCTCATGTCGGGCGGCGTCGCGCACCTGCAGCCGTCCCACTCGGTGTCCGGCAACCCGATGCGGTTCGTCCAGGGCGACGTCGAGATCGCGGCGGACGACGCGTGGCACGGCCAGCTCGCGCCGCGTTCGGCACGCCTGGTCTCCGCGCTGACCCTGCCGTTGCGGTTCAGGTACGGGTACCGATGAGCGAGGAAGCGGTGCGGGGGTATCGATGACGAGCAGCCTTCCCGCGGTCACCGCGATCATCCCGACCGTGGACCGGCCCGAGCTGCTGCGCCGCGCCATCGCGTCCGTCGCCGACCAGGACTACGCCGGCCGGCTGAGCTGCGTCGTCGTGTACGACGGCACCGAACCGGATTGGTCGCTCAGCCGCGCCGGCGACCGGCCGGTGACGGTCGTGGTCAACACCCGCAAGCCGGGTCTCGCGGGTGCGCGCAACACCGGCGTCGTGCTCGCCGACACCGCGCTCGTGGCGTTCTGCGACGACGACGACGCGTGGCTGCCGGGCAAGCTGACCGCCCAGGTGCAGCGCCTCGCCGAGGTCCCCGAGGCCGTCCTCGCGAGCTGCGGCATCAGGATCGAGTACGGCGACAGCACGACCGACCGCCGGCTGCCGTCCGACACGATCGCGCTCGACGACCTCCTCCGCTCCCGGCTCGCCGAGCTCCACTCGTCCTCGTTCGTCTTCCGGCGCCGGCGGCTGCTCGACCTGGGCCTGGTCAACGAGGAGGTGCCTGGCGGCTTCGGCGAGGACTACGACCTGCTGCTCCGCGCGGCCCGCGCGGGACCGATCGCCAACGTCCGCGACGTCCACCTGCTGGTCCGATGGCACCGCGCCTCGCACTTCGTCCGCCGGTGGGACACCATGGCGGCCGCGCTGGAGTGGCTGCTCCGCGAGTACCCCGAGTTCGCGTCCGTCCGCGCCGGCGAGGCCCGCATCACCGGCCAGATCGCCTTCGCCCACGCCGCACTCGGCCGGCGCCGTACGGCCCTGCGCTGGGCCCGCCGCACGGTCGGTCGCAACCCGCTCGAGGCCCGCGCCTACCTGGCGCTCGCGGTCGCGGCGGGCGCGGTGAAGGCCGACGCCCTGGTGAGCCGCCTGCAGGCGCGAGGCCGCAGCATCTGAGTCGGCACGACAGCATCGCGACGGGCCAGTCATCCATCGCCGCCGGTCCGGCGCCCCGAGTGGGGTCACCGGTCGGGGTGATCACCACGACCTGGCTGCCCAGACCCGCCTGCCAGGCGTGCCGCGACCGGTAACGGTGGTCCAGGGACCCGGGTCGGCCTCGACCGCGGTGGGTGGCCGCGGATGCACGACTTCACTCCGAGGGCTTTGCGAAACCGAGGCAGCCGCTATAACTAGAGATAGTCAAACCCGGGAGCGCCTCTGTGACAGTACCCAGCCCCGATCCGCTTCGCGCCGTCGTCGACGACGGCGTCGCTGAGAACATCGACCGGCTCATCAGTCTCGACATGCGTGGCGACATGTACGTTCCAGAGCTCTACGCCGCTGCGCGCGAACTGGCCGGGATGCCGCTGATGCTTGCCGGCGCCCGTGCCGTGCGGAGCGCCCTTCACTGCACTGCCGCGGAGCAGCGAAGTACGGTCGCGCTGTTCA
The DNA here is from genome assembly GCA_009379955.1 of Streptosporangiales bacterium. Taxonomy (NCBI): domain Bacteria; kingdom Bacillati; phylum Actinomycetota; class Actinomycetes; order Streptosporangiales; species Streptosporangiales bacterium. The sequence continues at coordinate 31,334 of WHST01000041.1, forward strand.
CCGGTTTCCGGATACCTCCGACGGGCGTGCCGGAGACCGACGGAGTCATCGGCACAGCGGTGCTCGCGCATGGCATCGCCCGGGCCACGGGCGCCGTACCGGTCGTCGTCTGCGAGCCCGAGTGCTTCCCGGCCGTGCGGGCTGCCCTCGTGGCGGTCGGCCTCTCCGTCGCCGTCATCGACGACGCCTCCACCACGCCCGCCGCCGCGGACAGTTACCTCGTGCCGTTCGGCATCGGTGATGCCGCGGCCGACGTGGAATCGCTACTCACGGCTCAGTCGCCCGTCATGGTGGCGGTGGCGGTCGAGCGACCCGCCGCCAACGACCGCGGGTACTACCACTTCGCCGGCGGCATGCGGGTCGAGGGCGTCATTGCGCCGATCGACGACCTGTGGACACGGCTGCGTGACGACGGCGTCCCCACGGTCGCGATCGGCGACTTCGGCAACGAGCTCGGTACGGGCTACCTCGCGGCGACGGTGGCCGCAGGCACCGAGTCGGGGGCAGCGTGCGGCTGTGGCTGCGGTGGTGGGGTGGCGGCCGCGACGACGGCGGACGTCACGATCGCCTGTTCGGTCTCCGACTGGGGCGCCTACGGCCTGGCGGCGATGCTCGGCCAGCTCGCCGGTGTCCCCGAGGCCCTACCCGACACGGCGACCTACCGGCGCACGGTCGATGCCGCGAACCTCGCCGGCGCGATCGACGGGACGAGCCGGCTGGGGATCCCGGCCATCGACGGCATCGGCATCGAGTTCCACGCGCGGCACTACGAGCTGATTCGCGACGTCGTCGCTCACCCCAACCGACCGTCCATGAACAACGCCATCCGGCGCCATCGCGCCGGACTCCGATCGGAGCGCGCCCGATGACCGACCGTGTCCCCGACCTCGCCACGCGCGTGTCGATCGAGACTGAGTTCGGGTCGGCCGTAGACGCGAGGCTGACTGCCGACGTCGCCCGGATCGCTGACATGGTCCGGCAGCCGAGCGTCAGCATCGACGGGCTGGGCGTGCGCGAGTCCGGGCACCAGCTCGCCGACGCCCTGCGCGAGCTGGGCTGCGACGAGGTCGAGGTCGTCGACACCCCCGCACATCCCGTCGTCTGGGCGTACCTCGACGCGGGCGCCGACCGCACCCTCGTCAACTACGGCATGTACGACACCCGACCGACGGGCGATCCCAAGTCCTGGACCGGCGGCGATCCGTTCAGCGGCACCGTCGCTCCGGCCGACGGCTTCCCTGCGGTGATGTACGGGCGCGGCGGGCTCGTACCGAAGGGACCGACCGTCGCCTGGCTGGCCGCGATCACCACCTACCGCGAGGCGCGCGGCCAGCTCCCGTTCAACATCGCCTTCCTCTTCGAGGGCAGCGAGATCATCGGCAGCCCGGGTTACCTCGACGTGGCCGCGCGCTACGCCGACCGCATCACCGACCCCTTCGGATGTGTCTATCTCCGCGCCTCGCAGAAGCTCACCGGCGAGATGCAGCTCTTCCTCGGCTACAAGGCTTTCTTCACCATCGAGCTCACCGCCAGCGGAGCGTCGTGGGGCCGTGGTCCGTCGACGGCGGCCGTGCACAGCGCGAACCGGACGATCGTCGACAGCCCGACCGAGCGGCTCGTTCACGCTCTCTCGACACTCGTGACGCCCGACGGTGAGATCGCCGTGGAGGGCTGGCGTCCGGGCTACACCGGTGACGTCCTCCGCCCCACGGAGAAGCCGCTGGTCGACGCGCTCGTCGAGCGCTACCGCGGCGCACCGTGGCAGGAGGTGATGCCCGGACTCGCCGGCGGCGGTGTGGAGCGTTTCGCCGGAGACGTGCTGGGGAAGGACGTCCTCGACCGCTACCTCTACGCGTCGAGCCTGAACATCCAGGGGCTCTACGCCGGCTACACCGGGCCGGGCACGCGCACGTACACCATCCCGTCGGCCGCCTCGGCACTGCTCGACCTGCGGCTGGTCACGGACCAGTCGACCGACGAGGTCATCGGGGCCCTGCGCGAGCACCTCGACGCGCACGGGTACCGGGACATCGAGATGGACGTACGCGGGGCGTTCGACGGGTGGACCAGCTCGCCCGACTCCCCGCTCGTGTCGGCGTTCGTCGACGCCTCCGAACAGTTCGGCGCATCCATGGACCTCTGGCCGCGCACCGGCGGCGGCGGGCCGTGGGCGGCACTCGCCCGCCGATTCGACGTTCCGGTGATCATGGGTGCGGGCGTCGGGACCGGGAAGCGCGGCGGAGCCGTCGACGAGTACCTCGTCATCGACGGCGGAGGCAGGGCCCCTGGGCTCCGCGAGATGGAGCTCTTCGGCATCACCTTCATCGACGACCTCGGCAGAGTGCTGGCGGCAGAGGAGAACCGATGACCCGGCAGCCCCCCGCCGTCGCTGCCCGCCCGCGCGCCGCGCCCCGCTCCTGGACGACCCCAGCGTGCTCACGGCCGCGTGTGCGGGGGATCCTCGAAGTGGAGCTCGGTCAGCGGCGTTGTGCTCCGGAAGCTGAACCGGCTCGACGGGTAGAGCGACGTGCCGGTGATGACGGTCGACCCCGCGGGGTTGGCACACCAGAGCTCGCGGGTGAGCAGGGGTTCCCCGACCCCGCACTCCAGCGTGCGCGCGTACTCCTTGGTGCAGATCGCCGCACCGATGTCCGAGCGCATCGTCACCACGCGCAGACCGATCTCCTCCATCACACCGAACACCGACGTGCGCGCGAAGTCGGCCGCTGTCGACTCGTCCGCCACCTGGGGAAGGAGCCAGCGTGTGTCCCAGGCGACGGGGACGCCGCGGACCCTTCGGCGGCGCTCGAGGTAGGTCAGACCGCTGTCCTCGGCCAGGCCGAACCGGACGGCGATGTGGGCAGGCGGGACGCGCAGCCCGAAGTCGAGGACCTCGCCGGACACGTCGGGGCTCTGTGTGCGCCACGCGTCGGGGTAGCCGTGCCCGGTCATGTGGTCGAGCTCGTCGGTCAGTCGCGGCGTGGCGAAGGTGCCCTTCGAGCGCACGCGGTAGACGGCTCCCGCGTTGACGAGTTGCGTGTACGCCTGGCGCACGGTCATGACGCTCACGCCGAAACGCTGGGCCAGCTCGATCTCACCTGGGAGGGGTGCTTCGACGCCGCCGCCGTCGGCCAGCAACTGCCAGAGATGGCGTTCGATGGAGACGTATGCCGCCTCGCGCTTGCCCGACTGTCGTGCTCCGTCGTCGGGATCCTTCGCTAGAGAAACCGGCACACCCCCACGGTATAGAGCTGCGAACGATCAACGCAATCACGAGAGGAGTTCCCGATGGACGAAACGAGGGTCCTTCACGTCCCGGTGTCCCGCCGCGCTCTGTTCGCCGGCGCGTTCGGTGCGGCCGGCCTGGCCCTGCTCCCCGGCTGCACCATCGGAGGTGGCAAGGGCGACGGCAAGGCCACGACCAAGCTGACGGCGACCGAGTGGGGCGGCGTCTGGGATCAGGCCCTGACCCAGATGGCGGCCGACTTCACCGAGGCGACCGGGTTCACCATGGTCAACTCGATCGACAACAACAACGGCCTGGTGAAGATCCAGCAGAATCCCGACCTCTACCAGGTCGCCTGGCTGACGGCCGACAAGTCGACCGCTGGCCTGAGGTCCGGAGACGTGCAGGCCATCGACACCAAGAAGGTCGAGCGGTACGCCGACCTCTACCCGAACATCGTGAAGGCGCTGCGGATCGAACAGGGGCTCTCCGGTGTCCCGGTGAGCTGGGGTGCCACCGGCATCCTCTACCGACGTGACCTCGTGGGCTGGGACATCAAGACCTGGAAGGATCTCTGGGACGAGCGCCTCGCCAAGTCGATCGCCATCCAGGCGATGCCCGCGCTCGGCTCGGCGTCGACGGTCCGGATGGCCGCACGCACGTGGGGCTCGGGACCGGACGACCTCGACGCCGCATGGGCCGCCCTCGAGAAGCTCGCGCCCAACGTGCAGTACCAGTACACGATCAGCTCGGACACCGTGAACAAGCTCGCCAACGGCAGCCTCAAGGTGGCCACGACGTTCGCGAACTTCGGCCTGCCGCTGGCCGACCGCGGCGTCGAGGTCGTCGTTCCGGCCGAGGGCGGGCCGTGGAGCCCGCAGGTGATCTCGATCCCGACGCAGTCGGACAACGTCGAGGGCGCCTACGCGCTCATCAACTGGATGCTCGATCCGAAGACGCAGGCACGCTGGGTCGAGCTCACCGCCGTAGGCCCCGGCAACCAGGAGACGAAGATCCCCGCGAGCATGAAGGGCCTGCTGGTCGAGAACGACGCCGTCGCCAAGGCGGTCTGGAACGACGACTTCCTCGAGATGGGGGCCAGCCTCGACAAGTGGGCCGCGCGCTGGCAGCAGATCTTCGGCTGAGGCGAGCGACCACGGACGTGAGGAGTCCGACATGACCCCGACGATCCCGCCGCCGGCCCGAACCACGCGCGTCAGGCCGGACGCCCGTGGAAAGCTCCTGGTGCTCCCGCTCTTCTGTTACACCCTGGCGGTGTTCGTCGTTCCGCTCGTGCTGCTCGTCCGCACGTCGTTCGCGGAGACGGTCACCGGCGGCATCGGCAGTTTCACTCTCGAACACTACGAGCGCTTCTTCACCACGAGGTTCTACTGGCAGGTCCTGCTCACCACGCTCGTCCTGTCGCTGCTCGCGTCATTGATCGTCGCCGTCTTCGGGGTGCCGTACGCCTACGGGTTACTGCGCAGGCCCCGCGGTCGGGCGTTCTTCCTGTTCGCTCTCATCGCGCCGCTGCTCGTCAACCAGGTGGTCCGCGTGTTCGGCTTGCAGATCCTGGTCAACTCGATCAACACGCAGCTCGAGAAGATCGGCGTGCCACAGTTGCCGTTCACCTACAGCTTCGAAGCGGTCCTGCTCGGGCAGGTGCTCTTCCTCTTCCCCTTCATGGTGATCGCCGTGTACTCCTCGCTCGGACGCCTGCCGCTCGCGGTCGAGGAGGCGGCGGCCACGCTGGGCGCGAGCCGCCTCCGCGTCTTCCGCCACGTCGTCCTGCCCGCGGCACGGCCGGGCATCATCGCGGGCTTCGTCCTCACGTTCACCACCTCGACCGGTGCGTACCTCATTCCCCGGATGCTGGGCGGCGGCAACGTCACGACCGTTCCCCTGCTCATCTACAACGACGTGTCACAGGGACAGTCGATCGCGATGGCCGCCGTCGTGGGTCTGGTCCTGACGATCATCGTCGTGCCCATCCTGCGGCTCGGTACGGGAAGGGAACGATGACCGTGCGCCGGACCTCCCTCTACAACTGGATCGTCGCCGTGGTCATGGTGCTGCCGCTCGTCGTCATCATCGCCGTGTCCGTCAACCCGAGTCAGTACTCGCTCTTCCCGCCCGAGGGGTTCTCCCTCACCTGGTACGCCGCAGCCTTCACCAACCTGGCCTTCGTCAACGCGCTCCTGCTCAGCCTGCAGATCGCGTTGATATCCACGCTGGTCTCACTCGCGCTCGGCACGTCGGCGGCGTTCGCGGTGCGCCGACTCCGGTCGAGCGGCGGCCGGGTCCTCACCGCCGCGCTCGCCACGACGGCGCGCATCGTGCCCGAGGTACTACTCGGGCTGGGCCTGTTCATCTACTTCGGCAACGTCATCCCGGTGGGCCTCGGCGCTCCGGCAATCGTCTTCGGCCATGTGCTGATCTGCCTCCCGATCGCGTTCCAAGTCGTCGTATCCGCCCTCGCCCAGCAGGATCGCTCCCTGCAGGAGGCGGCCGCGACCCTCGGCGCCGGCCCTCTCGCCACGTTCCTCCGAGTGACGGTCCCCACGCTCGCACCCGGGCTCATCGGTGCCGGGTTGCTGTGCTTCGTGTTCTCGTTCGACAACGTGAACATCTCGCTCTTCCTGGCCGCGCCCGGAGAGTCGCCGCTGCCGATCCAGATGTACAGCTACCTCGACTTCCGTTCCGATCCGATGGTCGCCGCGATGTCGTCGGCGCTCGTGGCGCTCGGCGTCGTGATCTTCTTCGTGGCCAACCGGGTCGGCGCACTCAGATTCCTCGAGAACGGAGCACTGCGATGATCGCCGCCCCGCCCACCGAGTCCTTTCTCTCGATCGAGGGTGTCACCAAGCGCTTCGACCAGGGCGGCGGCGTCTCCGACGTGAGCCTGTCGCTGCCGCGCGGCAAGATGCTCGTGCTGCTCGGTCCCAGCGGCTCGGGCAAGACCACGTTGCTGCGCTCCATCGCCGGACTGGAGCGTCCCGACTCCGGTGCGCTCACGCTGGACGGAGCGACGATGAACGGCATACCTACCCACAAGCGCGGTGTAGGGATGGTCTTCCAGACCTGGGCCCTGTTCCCGTTCCTCACGGTCGCGGAGAACGTCGCGTTCGGACTGAAGATGGCGGGGCTGCCGAAACGGGAACAAGTCGCGCGCGTCGCCGAGGCGCTCGACCTGGTGCATATGAGCGGCTTCGGCGACCGCAAGCCCGCCCAGCTCAGTGGCGGCCAGCAACAACGCGTTGCGCTTGCGCGTGCCATCGTCACCCGCCCGAAGTTGCTGCTCTTCGACGAGCCGCTCTCCAGCCTCGACCAGAAGATCCGGGTCGAACTGCGGACGCAGCTGCGACAGATCCAGCTGGATCTCGGCTTCACCGGCGTCTACGTCACGCACGACCACTCCGAGGCGCTCGCACTGGGGGACGAGATCGCAGTGATGCGCGACGGGTACGTCGTCGAGACCGGTGGCCCGGTCGAGATGTTCACCAGCCCGAAGCACTCGTATACGGCGCAGTTCCTGTCGGTCGGGACGACGCTCCCGATCGAGAGCGTGGACCCCACCACGGCGACCGTGACGACATCGTCCGGGCTCGCCCTCGCCCTGCCCGGCACCGCCGCGTCCGCGGCGGTCACGGGGAAGGTCGTCCTCGTGCCCACCCGGGCGGTGACGCTGCTGCCCCGCGGGACAGGTGAAGACACCGAGCGGGACGACCATGACAACGTCTTCGACGGCGAGGTCACCGCGGTCGAGTTCGAGCAGGTCAGCGTGCTGTACACCGTGCGGACAGCCGAGGGGAGCGTCGAACTGCGCAGCAGCGAGCCGCTCGACTCGCCGCTGGCCGGCGTCGGCGCGCCCGTCAGCATCGTGGTCGACGCCAGAAGGGTTTCGGTGATCGAACCGTGAGCGACCCGATCGCCACCGGCGTCGACGCCGACTTCGAGCGCGCGCGCGAACTGGCCGGCGTCATCCACTCCCGGCCCGAGCTCGGCTTCGCCGAGCACTTCGCCGCCGACGCTCTCACCAGGTGGCTCGGGGACAGCGGGTTCACGGTCACCACGGGCACCGCCGGTCTGCCGACCGCGTTCACCGCCGTGAGTGGATCCGGTGGCGGCACCGTGGCCTACATGGTCGAGTACGACGCCCTCCCCGGCGGCCTCGGTCACGCCTGCGCGCACCACCTCATAGCCGGCGGCGTGACGCTGGCCGCGGTCGCGCTCGCCGCGTCTCGTGGCGACCGGCCCGGACGGATCCTCGTCGTCGGCACTCCCGCCGAGGAGGGCGGCGGCGGCAAGCAGCTGCTCCTCGACGCGGGCGCCTTCGATGGAGTCGACGCCGCGCTGATGTTCCACGGCGCCGACCGGACGATGGTCGACCGTCCCATGCTCGCCTCGCTCGTCTACCGCGCGACCTTCACCGGAACCCCGGCCCACGCCGCCAAGAACCCCGAGGCCGGCAGGAGCGCGCTGTCCGCGGCGACCCTCCTGCTCCATGCCGCCGACACGATGCGCGTCCACTTCGGGGCAGACGCCCGACTGCACGGCATCATCGAGGACGGGGGTCAGGCGCTCAACGTCATTCCCGAACGCGCTGTCGTGGCGTTCCAGGCGCGTGCCGCGACAACCACCCGGGCACGCGAGATCGGGCGGTGGTTCGAGGAGTCGTGCCAGGCGGCGGCGACGATGACGCAGACGCGTGTCGCGGTCGACCGGCCGACGCCGGAGTACGCGCACCTGGTCAGCAACCCCGTGCTCGCCGCACAGTGCGCGCGCTACCTGGGCGATGCCGGTGAGACCGTCGAGCCCGTCGCCGCGAACGAGGCGACCGCGAGCACGGACGCCGGGAACGTGAGCCACAGGGTGCCTACCCTCCACCCGTTCGTCCGGGTGGCACCGAGAGGCACGCCCAGCCATTCGACCCTGCTGCGCGACGCCGGGCTGGAACCTCTGGCCTTCGACGGTATGCGGGCCGCCGCGAGCGCACTCGCCCGGCTGGGGGCCGATGTGCTCGACGACGAAGAGTTCCGCGCCCGGGTCCGGGCCGCGTTCGTCGACGACGCAACCCGGTAGAGGTGCTCGCTCGGCGAATCGGACACGGGGCGTCACCGTCGGCAAAGATCTCAAAATGATCACGCCGGTAAAGTCCGTTATCAGAGGTATATCATCACTTGTCGTATAGCCGAGTGACGCGTCCTCGGCTACTGTCCCGAACTTGTCCGGACGTCCGAACCCCACACGGGGACAACGTCCGGGGGGAACGGATGTTCGGGTGACCTCTCGCCCCCAACGGAGGATGCCCCAATGCCGCACAGTCATGGAGGCAGGCGACACGCGAGGCCGCGATCTCGCCGATCCCCTGCCCGCAACGCCACGACCGGGCTCGTCGCCCTCGCCTCGGTCGTGACCCTCGCCGGTCTGAGCGCGTCCACGACGGCCGACGCCGCGCTGTGGTCCCGCCAGGGCTCGCACGCCTCGTCGACCGCATCGGCCCCCGAACGTGCCGACGACGTGCCGGGCGCCGAGCACCTCGTCCCGGTGCGGCCACCGGCGAAGAAGCAGCAGCACGACCCGACGAAGGAGGCGAAGAAGGAGGCAGAGCCCGCGGCGAAGGAGACGGGCGGGACCGGCGCCGCCGACCGCACGGAGGCGGGGCCGACGAAGTTCGGTGCCGCCGTCCGTGCCGGCCGCGGCGAGACGTACCGCCAGGCCGTCGACAGGTCCGTGCGCCAGTACGGCCGGCTCGGCGTGGTGCGCAAGTTCTATCCCGGCCTGCCCGCACCGTGGTCGCGCATCCGGCACGACATCGGCTCGCTCACGCCGGCCGTCTCGTTCAAGGCGAGTCCCGCTCAGGTCCTGTCGGGCAGGCACGACGCGCGGCTGAAGGAGTGGTTCGCGTCCGCGCCGACCGACCGGCCGATCTACTGGACCTACTTCCACGAGCCCGAGAACGACGTCGACGCGGGCGCCTACAGCCCGGCGCAGTTCACGGCCGCGTGGAAGCGGATCAGCAGGCTCGCCGACGCGGCTGACAAGCCCAACCTGAAGGCGACCCTCACGCTGATGTGCTGGTCGCTCGAGAAGGGCTCCAAGCGTGACTGGCGTGACTACTTCGCGGGCAGGCAGTACGTCGACGTGCTCGCATGGGACTGCTACAACAAGGCGATCACACGCGCCGACTACGCCGACCCGAAGGCGATGCTCGGCACGGCGATCGCCACCGGCAGGTCCGTCGGCCTCCCCGTGGCCTTCGGAGAGTTCGGCAGCAAGCTCGCCCCAGGTGACAACGGCACCCGCCGCGCCGCCTGGCTGCTCGCCGCCGCCAGGTACCTGCACGACAACGACGTCGTGTACGTCAGCTACTTCGACTCGACCGTCGGCGGAGAGTTCCGGCTGCTCGACCGCGTGTCACAGCTCGCCTGGCGCACCGTCGTGACCGGCACCGCCCGCTGGCAACGGTAGCGACGCCCCCCGCCCCCGATGCCGCAGACACGTGAGGGGCACCCCGACCGGACCAGGACCCGGTGAGGGTGCCCCTCACGGTGCGGCGATCCCGGGGTGACCCCGGCCGAGTACACCTAGGTCTTGTCGATCTCCAGCATGCCTGCCGCGACGGTCTGGTTCGTCGCCTCGTCGATGAGGATGAACCCGCCGGTCTCCCTGTTGCGTCCGTAGTCGTCGCAGAACAGGGGCTGGGTCGTGCGCAGCGAGATCCGGCCGATCTCGTTGAGACCCAGCTCGACGGCGCCCTCGTTGCGGTGCAACGTGTTGATGTCGAGCTGGTACTGCAGGTCCTTCACCATCGCACGCACGGCGTGCGTGGTGTGCTTGAGCGTGTAGCGTCGACCCGGCTTCAGGCTGCCCCGCTCACTCATCCAGCACACCATCGCGTCGAGGTCCTGCGTGACCCGCGGTGAGTTGTGGGGCCGGCAGATCATGTCGCCGCGCGAGATGTCGATGTCGTCGGCGAGCCGCACGACCACCGCCATGTCGGGGAACGCCTCCTCGACCGGTCCGTCGTAGGTGTCGATCGCGGTGATGGTGCTGGTGAACCCGGACGGCAGCGCGAGCACCTCGTCGCCGACCTTCATCACGCCGCCGGCGACGGTGCCGGCGTAGCCGCGGTAGTCGTGGTACTCCTGCGCCTTGGGCCTGATGACGTACTGCACGGGGAAGCGCACGTCGATGAGGTTGCGGTCACTCGCCACGTGGATGTTCTCCAGGTGGCCGAGCAGGGTCGGTCCGTCGTACCAGGTCATCTCGCTCGACCGCTCGACGACGTTGTCGCCCTTGAGCGCCGAGATCGGGATGATCGTGAGGTCGGGCACCCGCAGCCGCTGCGCGAAGACGGCGAACTCCTCGCGGATCCTCGTGTAGACGTCCTCGCGGTAGTCGACGAGGTCCATCTTGTTGACCGCGAGCACCAGGTGCGGCACCCGCAGCAGCCCCAGCAGGAACGCATGGCGCCTGCTCTGCTCGGTGAGGCCGTGCCGCGCGTCGACGAGCACGATGCCTAGATTGGCGGTGGACGCCCCGGTGACCATGTTGCGCGTGTACTGCACGTGGCCCGGGGTGTCGGCGATGATGAACTTCCGCCGCGGGGTCGCGAAGTAGCGGTACGCCACGTCGATCGTGATGCCCTGCTCGCGCTCGGCGCGCAGGCCGTCGGTCAGCAGGGCGAGGTCGGTGTACTGGTCGCCGCGGGCGCGGCTGGCGCGCTCGACCGAGTCGAGCTGGTCCTCGAAGATCGCCTTCGAGTCGTACAGCAGCCGGCCGATCAGCGTGCTCTTGCCGTCGTCGACGGAGCCGGCGGTGGCGAAACGCAGGAGGTCCATCAGAAGTAGCCCTCCTTCTTGCGGTCTTCCATCGCGGCCTCGCTGAACTTGTCGTCGGCGCGCGTGGCGCCGCGCTCGGTGATGCGGCTCGTCGCCACCTCGACGATGACCTCTTCGACGGTGGACGCCGTCGACTCGACCGCACCGGTGCAGGACATGTCACCAACGGTGCGGTACCTGACCGTCGCCTCGTACGGGGTCTCGTCGTCGCGCCTGGTGATGACGTCGGAGTCGGACAGCAGCATGCCGTCGCGCTCGAACACCTTGCGCACGTGGGAGAAGTAGATGGACGGCAGCGCGATCCGCTCCCTGGCGACGTAGTCCCAGATGTCGAGCTCGGTCCAGTTGGACAGCGGGAACACCCGCATGTGCTCGCCGGGATGCACCCGGGCGTTGTAGAGGCTCCACAGCTCGGGCCGCTGGCCCTTGGGGTCCCACTGGCCGAACTCGTCGCGGAACGAGAAGATCCGCTCCTTGGCGCGGGCCTTCTCCTCGTCCCTGCGCGCGCCGCCGAACAGCGCGTCGAAGCCGTGTTCGACGGTGGCGTCGAGCAGCACCTGGGTCTGCAGCCGGTTGCGGCCCTGCCCGGGCAGCTCGTGGACGCGGCCGTCGGCGAGGGCGTCCTCGACCGACGCGACCTCGAGCCGGACGCCGAGCTCGGCGACGAGCCGGTCGCGGAACTCGATCACCTCGGGGAAGTTGTGCCCGGTGTCGACGTGCATCACGGGGAACGGCACCGGTGCGGGCCAGAAGGCCTTGACCGCCAGGTGCAGGAGTACGCAGGAGTCCTTGCCGCCGGAGAAGAGCAGGGCGGGCCGCTCACATTCGGCCGCGGCCTCCCTGATGACGTGGATGCCTTCGGCCTCGAGCGCGTCCAGCTGCGACAGGCGATAGTCGGACGTGGTGATCGCCATGGGCGACAGGTTCCTCCTCAGACGGCGTGCGCCGCGTTGAGCGCGTTCATCACACGGCCCGCGATCTCCTGGCGGCAGACCACGAGGTCGGGAAGTGAACGCTCTGCGGTGTCGTACGTCAGCGGGGATCCGTCGAGCCGAGACGTGTGCAGGCCGGCGGCCCGAGCGACCGCGATCGGCGCGGCGGAGTCCCACTGGTACTGCCCGCCGGCATGGACGTACGCCTCGGCCTCGCCGCGCACCACCGCCGCGACCTTGGCACCCGCCGAGCCCATCGGCACCAGCTCGCCGGGCAACACCTCCGCCAGGCGTACGGCCTCCGCTGGAGGGCGCGTACGACTGACCAGGATACGAGAGGGAGTGCGCAGGTGGGACAGCGCGGGTGGGTTGTCGGCGGTGAGCACCATGCCCAGCGCGGGCAGGGCCACGGCGCCGGCGACGAGGCGGCCCGTCTCCCACAGCGCGACGTGCACCGCCCAGTCGGACCGGTCGAGCTCGCCGTACTCCCGGGTGCCGTCGAGCGGGTCGATGATCCACACCCGGTCGGCTCCCAGCCGGCGCTCGTCGTCGGGCGCCTCCTCGGAGAACACGATGTCGGCGGGACGCGCCTGGCCGAGGAAGTCGGCGAGCACGCCCTGCGCCACCCGGTCGCCCTCGTCACGCAATGCCCCGGGGTCGCCGTCACCGCGCTCCGCGCGCAACCGCAGCAGGGCCTCACCGGTGCGCCTGGCCGCGGTCCTCGCCACGGCGTGGTCATCGAGCTCCTGGGACGTCATACGCGTCCGCCTCCCCCGCTCACTAGTACGCTCCCGACTTCCTCAGCACCGCACCCAGGGTGCGGCAGACGATCAGCATGTCCAGCAACAGGGACCAGCGTTCCACATACCGAATGTCGAGCCGCACCGCTTCCTCCCACGGGAGGTCGGACCGTCCGCTGACCTGCCACAGCCCGGTGATGCCCGGGCGCACCACGAACCTGCGGTGCACGTAGCTCTCATAGCGCTCGACCTCGCGCCGCAGCGGCGGCCGTGGACCGACGAGGGACATCTCACCGCGCAGGACGTTGACGAGCTGCGGCAGCTCGTCGAGGGAGTACCGGCGCAGGAAGCCGCCGAGCCGCGTGACCCGCGGGTCCATGCGCATCTTGAACAGGACGCCGTCACCGTCGCTGACCGGCAACAGCTCGGTGAGCCGATCCTCGGCCTTCGGCACCATCGTGCGGAACTTCAGCATCACGAACTCGCGACCGCCCTGCCCCACCCTGGACTGCCGGAAGAGCACCGGTCCGCGGTCGGACAGCTTGATCGCGAGGGCGAGCGCCAGCAGGAACGGCGACAGCAGGAGCAGGCCGAGCCCGGAGCCGACCTTGTCGAAGCTCGCCTTAAGCAGCCGGCGCCAGCCGCTCAGCTCGATGTGCTCGACGTGCAGGAGCGGCAGGTCGGCGACCGGCCGGACGGTGACCCGGGGTCCGGCCACCTCGAGCAGCGCCGGCGCGACGAGCAGGGTGGTGTCGCTGCGCTCCAGCTGCCAGCTGAGCCGTCGCAGCGCGACACCGTCGAGCTCCGGGCACCCGAGCACGACCACGACGTCGGCGCCGACCGCGGCGACCGCGTCGTCGATGTCTGCGAACGACCCGAGCACGGGGACGCCGCAGTCCTCGATGACCATCGACGAGCGGACGGCCAGCCGGTGCGGCGGGAGGCACGCGCCGACGACCTGGAGGCCGTGGAAGCGGTCGCGGCTCAGGGTGCGGCAGAGGTTGGCGGTGGAGCGCTCGTACCCGACGATCACGGCGCGCCGCATGCACTCACCGTGCATCCAGCGGCGCCGGTGCAGTCGGCGGCGCCAGGCGTAGCGCAGCACCAGTGTCGAGAGCGTCGTCATCGGCACGAGGAGGATCAGCCAGCCACGGGCGACGTCGGCGTTGGCGAGGTACGACGCCACCGCCACGGCGACCATGAGGGCCGCGCCGGCCTGGAGCACCTTGCGGTACTCCTCCGTGCCCTCGTGGAGGAACCTCGCCTCGTAGGCGCGCAGCAGTGTCAGGGTGCCGAACCAGAGCATCGGGAACGCGACGGTGGCGACGGCGTAGGCCACGTAGAACGAGCCGAGCAGGCCGAACCGCACCCCGAAGGCGACGGCCGCCGACACCCCGGCGCAGACGAGGTCGATGAGGAGGATGCCCCGGCGATAACGGGCCTGCCAGGCGTACACCTGGTTACGTATCGCCCGTGAGGCGACATCCGGGGCTGATCTGGTGGTTCCGTCACTGTCGGGGTCGGTGCGCACTACCGACATCCAGGTCCTCCGAAGGCGATCGCGGGTGCCCTGCAGAGACCGGGGCCGTCGACGGTCCCCGTCAGCGTCGGCGACACATGCCCCCTATGTGCCCGACCGTCTCCAGGACAACTCGCCCGGATACTAGTAGTACTTTGTTACGTGTGTCGCTACCGCTGATCCGGCTCGTGATGTGGTCGTGTTCTGATCCGTGACCCCGGAGGAGATGGACCAGGTCAGGCCGCGGCTGGTGGCGTTCGCTGCGGAGATGCTCGGCGGGCTG